>NZ_PJBR01000236.1:0-10431 GCF_002863625.1 Pseudoalteromonas sp. MelDa3
TTGTTGAGCAACAACAGCAAAAAATATTTAACTATATCGACTCTTTTCACTCTACTGCAAAACTACTTTCAACCTCGCCAGTACTTAGTGATTTTTTAGCAAACGACATTCGTGCCAACGGTAATTACACCCGAAAACTTGGCGCGCTTATGGATGTATTTGCCAGTTACAGTGAGGCTTATCCCGATATAATTAGCATTAATTTAGTTTCAGCCAGTGGGAAAAGCGATGCCTACTACTCTAACAACCTAACAACAGCGCCTAAAAGCTACCCGTTTTTTAATCAAGTATTGCAAAGTAATTTAAGTAAACAGCAATTTATGATTCAAAAGGATGATGGCACCACTAGTTTGTATTTTATTCAACGAATTTATAGTGTTGATTACTATTTAAAACGACCACAGCAGCTTGGTTTTATTGTAATACATATAGAACCTTCAATACTAAACTCTAGTATTTTAGAAGCGCCATATAACAACACGCTTAATTTAATGTTGACTAAAGACGGGAAAATTTTATTTAGCTCCGATTACAATATGCGTGGCCAATACATAAGCGAGTACGAACTTAATCAAGTGCACGACCTCGCTGATATCGGCATGCTTTCAACTATTGAACTCTCAAGCATAGACAAAATAGAGCGAATGATTTTTGCAGTGCAAATGCCCGGCGGATATTATTACGTATCGACCATTCCCAAAGGGGTGCTTTATCAATCAGGCAAAGCCATAAGTTTAATAACAGGCTTAATTGTTATTATTTCGGTGATCACCCTGCCAATATTAATTTTTGTAGTGGTCCGCAATTTATTACTTAACCCAATTGAGTTACTCGGGGCTGCGAGTCATCGTGTTGGTGATGGCGATTTGTCGGTGCACTTACCAGCTCATACAAATGATGAAGTAGGTGTTTTATTTAACGACTTTAACCACATGGTTAATCAAATAAGGCACTACCAACAACAGCTTGAAGAATACAAACACCACCTTGAAGATAAAGTGGAAAGTCGTACCCAAGCACTTGAAACTATGAACAGCCAACTTGAGTTAGCTATTGGCCAAGCTGAGCAAGCTAATCAACTTAAGAGTCGTTTTTTAGCTAACATGAGTCACGAAATACGCACGCCGCTCACGGCCATTATGGGCTTTACAGAGCAGTTACTACACAACGATAAAGTAGCGAATGACAAACAACACCTAAGCACTATTTTACGTAATTCAAAACACTTACTAGAGTTAATAAATAACATACTCGATTTATCTAAAATTGAAGCTGAAAAGCTGGCTGTTGATTTGTCAGCGTTAAACGTAGTGCAGCTTGTGCACGACATTGAATCAATTATTCAACCACTGGCACAAGAAAAACAATTAACCCTTAATATCGACTATCAACTGCCGCTACCCCGCACCATTTATAGTGATGTGACCCGCTTAAAACAAATACTTATAAACATTGCTAATAACGCTGTTAAATTTACCGAAAATGGCAGCGTGTCTATTTGTGTGCATTATTTACAAGCAAGTCAAAAGCTAGAGTTTGTAATTAAAGATACTGGTATTGGTATGTCTGAGCATCAAATAGAACGTGTATTTAAGCCGTTTGAACAAGCCGATGCCACAACTACACGTCGTTTTGGTGGTACAGGTCTTGGGTTGTGTATTTCTAAAAACTTAGCACTGTTACTTGGTGGCGATGTAAACCTTGAAAGTGAAGTGGGTGTAGGTAGCCGAGTTACAATTAGGGTGGCATGTCAGCTATCTGATGATCAACCCATGCTTGAGTTTTTAACGCAAGACAGCCAGTTAATACCAGAGAAAGACCCTCTCTTATCGTTTGCAACCAATAGCTTCGACGCCAATATATTAGTGGCTGAGGATAACCCAGATAACCAACTATTAATTAAATTATTACTGCAAACCTGGGGCCTTGAACCCGATATTGCCAGTAATGGCGCACAAGCTGTAGAAATGGCGCTCGTAAACGACTACCAACTTATTATTATGGATATGCAAATGCCTGTAATGGGCGGATTAGAAGCGACTAAAATGCTTCGTCATGCAGCGTATAATGGCCCTATCATTGCCCTTACTGCCAATGTAATGAACCATGATATAGGCACTTATCTAGAAGCTGGTTGCGACAAAGCACTGGCTAAACCCATTGATAAAGATGCTCTGGAAAACGTACTCGTAAGCTACCTGCATCTTGAAAAAGATAATCAAAATAAATGGGATAGCCTATTAAAGAGCGAAAAGTTTCAGCAAATTGCCGATAATTACTTAGCTAACTTACCTACATATTTAGAAGAAGTTAAAGCTTTGCAGCATTGTGATGATTGGGAAGCATTAAGAGGTATAGCGCACAGTGTTAAAGGCAGTTCTGGATGCTTTAACTTTGATGAAATTTACCATAGCGCTGCGGCACTTGAAGAGAACTTAAAAAGTAACAATAAAGTACCAAGAGACGAGCTGGTAAATGATTTAATAGCAGCCATTGAGCAAGCAATTAGCGACAAAGTAACCTAAAAAGCAAAGTTACAAAACGGTACAAATGCAGTACTTTAGCGGCTCTATATTTTAAATGCTAATTACCGACTTTAATTATGAAAAGTTTAAACCTAGCGCCATACCCATTAAAATAGCGTCTTCAAAGCCATTTTTAGCAGGGTTATCACTTGGGTAGTAGTTTTTACGCACTGACATCTCAGCAAAGCCTGCGCGCTCGTACAGCGCAATAGCACGCGTATTTGATTCGCGTACTTCTAAAAAGAGGTTTTCAGCATTTTGCTGCTCACCATATTCAATAAACTGCGCTAACAACTGCCTTGCAATACCCTTCCCTTGGTGACTTGGTGTTACACAAATATCCATAAGCGTAAAATCAGGCCCTGCTTTTTCACCAATATAAAAACCAATCATGCTCGCCTCATCAAATGCGGCAACATTAAAATAGCGCCCGCCTATACATGAACCCATTGTATTTAAAGTCCACGGATGGCTATGACACGCTGTTTCGATGGCCATTAATTGAGGTATTGCAGTTTCATCTACTGATTTAAAGTTTATCAAGGTATTCACTCATTAAAGCCCATAAAGCACGCTTCTCAGAGGCGTTGAGCTGTGGGGTTGGCAATGTAAGCTTATTGTCGTTTAATTGCATCTCACTGCCCTGTACAACGCTATTTATAATAATAGGTTCTGCACTGAGTTTAATGTCTGCAAGTAGTTGCTCATTTAGCGTTAAAGAACTAGCTATCGTGCTTTGCGATAAAGTATTAGCTTGCTCATTTGCTTGAGGACAATAATGTTGATTGAGTTCAAGATTTTCTATATCAAAAATAGCTGCGTAACGTGGATGCATAACAACTCAGTAGATTAGACATTTGAATAATATAAGAAGTAATAAAAACGATGTAAAGAAGAAATGGCAGGGGCGGAGAGATTCGAACTCCCAACCATCGGTTTTGGAGACCGCTGTTCTACCAATTGGAACTACGCCCCTGCAATGACGACGAATTATAGAGAAGTTTCGCCAAAGGTAAAGAGAAAAATCACTCTTTTAGTTTAACTGCTTTTTAAATAAACAAAACGGTGAATTAGCATGCTAATTCACCGTTTTTTAATCACTTAAACTTAGTTAATTAAAACTAAAATTAATTATTCCCATTCGATAGTTGCAGGTGGTTTACCTGAAATATCGTAAACAACACGAGAAATACCATCTATTTCATTAATGATACGGTTTGATACCACACCTAAAAACTCATAAGGTAAATGTGACCAGCGCGCTGTCATAAAGTCGATTGTTTCCACACAACGAAGTGATACAACCCAATCGTACTTACGTGCATCGCCCATAACCCCTACCGATTTAACTGGTAAGAATACAGTAAACGCTTGGCTTACTTTATGGTAAAGCTCAGCTTTGTGAAGCTCTTCGATGAAAATCGCATCAGCGCGACGTAATAAATCACAGTATTCTTTTTTGATCTCGCCAAGTACACGCACACCTAAACCTGGTCCAGGGAAAGGGTGACGGTAAAGCATGTCGTACGGTAAACCTAGCTCTAGGCCAATTTTACGTACTTCATCTTTAAATAACTCACGTAATGGCTCAACAAGGCCCATTTTCATGTCATCTGGTAATCCACCCACATTGTGGTGAGATTTAATAACATGCGCTTTACCAGTTGCAGATGCCGCTGATTCAATTACATCAGGATAAATTGTACCTTGCGCTAACCATTTTGCATTTTTAAGCTTTTTGGCTTGCTCATCAAATACATTAATAAACGTATGACCAATGGCTTTACGTTTATCTTCTGGGTCTGACTTACCCGCTAGATCATTTAAAAACTGCTCTTCAGCTTCAACTTTAACAATATTTAAGCCAAATTTATTACCAAACATGTCCATTACTTGTTGGCCTTCGTTTAAACGAAGTAAACCATTATCAACAAATACACATGTTAGTCTTTCGCCAATTGCACGGTGAATAAGCATAGCCACAACCGATGAATCAACACCACCAGAGAGGCCTAAAATAACTTCGTCATCGCCAACTGTTTCTTTAATACGCTCGATAGCATCATCGATAATTTTTGCAGCAGTCCACAATTTTTCACAACCACAAATATCAATAGCAAAACGCTCTAATAAGCGCTGACCTTGATGCGTGTGTGTAACTTCTGGATGAAACTGTACGCCATAAAAACGTTTTTCTTCGTTAGACATTGCAGCATGTGGACAAGTAGATGTTTTAGCTGTTGTTGCAAAACCAGCTGGAATATCCATTACTTTGTCGCCATGGCTCATCCAAACGTCAAGTATGCCGTTGCCGCCATCTGTAATATGGTCTTCAATTGCATCAAATAATGCACAGTTGCCTACTTTTTCTACTTGTGCGTAACCAAACTCTTTTTTATCTGAGCTGTGTACATTTCCGCCTAGTTGAGCTGCCATTGTTTGCATACCGTAGCAAATACCCAGTACAGGCACGCCTGCATTAAATACATACTCAGGAGCGCGCGGGCTGTTTTCAAGCGTTGTTGATTCTGGGCCACCAGAAAGAATAATACCTTGTGGGTTGAACTCGCGGATTTGCTCTTCAGTCACATCCCATGCCCATAGCTCACAGTAAACACCAATTTCGCGGATACGGCGCGCGATTAATTGCGTGTATTGTGAACCAAAGTCTAAAATGAGAATTCGTGAATCGTGAATATCTTTGCTCATGGAGTATCTCGTAAAGTCTGATGCTAAATGTCATTTGTTAATGTAAACGACTAAAAAGAGGGCTTGCAAAGCAAGCCCAGTATATTAAATTAATTACGCGACTTAACCTAAGCGGTAATTTGGTGCTTCTTTAGTGATTTGCACATCGTGTACGTGCGATTCACCCATACCCGCTGAAGTAACGCGTACAAACTGTGGTTTTGTATTAAGCTCTTCAATTGTTGCACAACCAGTTAAGCCCATAGCACTTCGCAGGCCACCTACTTGCTGATGGATAATCGTTGCAATTGGACCTTTGTAAGCTACGCGACCTTCAATACCTTCAGGTACTAACTTGTCTGCTTCGTTTGATTTTTGGAAGTAACGATCTGATGAACCTTCTTTTTGATCCATCGCACCTAATGAGCCCATACCGCGGTATGACTTGTAGTAACGACCTTGGTATAATTCAACTTCACCTGGCGCTTCTTCAGTACCAGCAAGAAGTGAACCCACCATTACACACGATGCACCAGCAACAAGTGCTTTAACAATATCACCAGAAAAACGAATGCCGCCATCAGCAATTACAGGAATGTCGCGACCCTTTAAGCCTTCAACAGCATCTGAAATAGCTGTAATTTGTGGGACGCCACAACCGGTAACAATACGTGTAGTACAGATAGAACCTGGGCCTATACCTACTTTAACTGCATCGGCACCGGCGTCTGCAAGTGCAATCGCACCTTCAGCGGTAGCTATGTTGCCTGCGATAATTTGTAAGTCTGGGTACTCTTTACGCGTTTTAGTAACACGGTCAATAACGCCTTGAGAGTGACCATGCGACGTATCGATAAGTAAAACATCAATACCCGCCTCTACTAATGCAGCAATACGCTCATCAGTACCCGCGCCAACACTTACAGCAGCACCTACACGTAAACGACCTTGGTCGTCTTTACATGCGTCAGGTTTATCTTGGGCTTTTTGGTAATCTTTTACTGTGATCATGCCTTTAAGTTTAAATTCATCATCAACAACTAAGATTTTTTCAATGCGGTGTTCGTGCATTAAGCCTAAAATTTCTTCGCGTGCTGCGCCTTCTTTAACGGTAACAAGCTTTTCTTTTTTAGTCATAACGGTAGAAACAGGCTGTTCAAGCTTAGTTTCAAAACGCATATCACGACTAGTAACAATGCCTACAAGCACATTATTGCTATCGGTAACCGGAAAGCCTGAAAAACCTTTTTCGTGCGAAAGCTCAATTGCATCTGCAATTGTTAAATCGGCAGTAACCGTTACAGGGTATGAAACAATACCTGCTTCGTAGGTTTTAACTTTACGTACGTTTTTCGCTTGTTCTTCAATAGTCATGTTTTTATGAATAAAACCAAGACCACCTTCTTGCGCAAGGGCAATAGCTAAACGAGCTTCTGTAACAGTATCCATAGATGCTGAAATAAGCGGCAAGTTAAGTTTTATTCCACGCGTTAAGCGAGTTGAAATATTTGCCGTGTGTGGCAAAACAGTAGAATGACCAGGTACTAAAAGTACGTCATCAAAGGTAAGAGCTTCTTTAGCGATTCTAAGCATTTTGGCAACTTCTCACATGTGGATATAAGATAAGGAATTGCGGCCAAATTTTAACAGCGTTGTTGCCACTAGTAAATAATATTTCGCAAATATTTATGATAAAGTAGCCCTATAAATAGATTTAGGTTGTTTTTTATGTTTTCACCGTCCTCAAAAGCAGTTTACACCGTGTCACGCCTTAATAGAGAAATTCGCACGCTTCTTGAACAAGGGTTTGCATCGCTTATATTAACCGGCGAAATTTCGAACTTTATTACACCAGCATCTGGGCATTGGTATTTTTCGTTAAAAGACGATAAAGCACAAATTAAAGCAGCCATGTGGCGAGGCAATAATCGTAACCAAAGCTACCGCCCAGCAAATGGCGCACAAGTAACGGTAAAAGCGCGCGTATCACTTTATGAACCACGCGGCGACTACCAACTTATTGTTGAATATATGGAGCCCGCAGGCGAAGGGCAATTAAAGCAAGAGTTCGATGCACTTAAAATGCGTTTAGCTGCCGAAGGATTATTTAGCTCTGCTCACAAACAGCCATTACCGCAAAATATTAATCGTATTGGTGTTATTACCTCAGCAACCGGCGCTGCTATAAAAGATATTTTAACGGTACTCAAACGCCGAGCGCCGCAGCTAGAGGTCATCATTTACCCTGCTATGGTACAAGGCAAAGAAGCGCACGTGCATTTAATTAACCAAATTGAATTAGCTAATGCTCGTGATGAAGTAGACGTACTTATTTTAGGGCGAGGCGGCGGATCACTTGAAGATTTATGGTGTTTTAATCACGAACAGCTCGCCCGCGCTATTTTCAAAAGTGAATTACCGATAGTAAGTGCGGTAGGCCACGAAATAGATACCACGATTAGCGATTACGTTGCTGATGTTCGTGCAGCGACTCCATCAGCCGCAGCTGAGCTTGTAAGCCCAAATACGCAAGAGTTACACAACAAAGTAACGCAATTAGTTAATCGTTTATCTAACGCGTTTAAGCACGGCATTGCCGACAAGCGCGCACAAGCAACGCAGTTACAACACCGCCTTAATTTATGTCATCCGCGTAATCAGCTTAATCAAAAATCACAACGTTTGGATGAGCTAAGCATTGCGCTGCAACAGGCGATGCGTAATCGTTTATACCAGCAAGAACGCACACTCAATAACTTAACGCCGCGTTTAATGCGCCAATCACCCGATAAAAAACTCGCTACAGCAAACCATCAACTCGCGCAAATACAAGCAAGGCTTAATCAGGCTATACAACATCAATTGCAACAAGCTAATAATAATTTGGCGTTACAAGCGAGTAGATTAGACTCAGTAAGCCCACTCAACGTATTAGCACGTGGTTACAGCATTACAAAAAATGAGAAAAACAAAGTGGTTAAATCGGTAGGAGATGTAAAAGCTGGCGACACGCTAATTACAGAATTTGTTGACGGCGTGGTGCACTCACAAGTACATAGCTAAGGCTGTTAAAAAAACATTATAAAGTGCGTATACTTACTCTTTGATACTTACTACAAACTCTATTTTCTCGTCGTTAGAGCTTGATGTAGTTAGCTTAAATTGCTGCCACCAGGGCATTGCTGTTAGCTTATCGTTAAGCTCACGCCACTGCGCATGTCCTTGCTCATTACTTTGCTCAGCAACAATCACAAATTTACACAGTGTTTGCTTGCACTCCAAATCACTTAACTGTGCTGAGTTACTCAAGTTGCTGGTAATTAAAAAATCGGTAAGCGCCGTTTCTATTTCATAACTCCACTGAGTATTTTCACTTTCATTATCAAATTTTTCATCAAGTTGCTTAGAAAAATCAACATCATCTAATTGCGCTAACTGAGTTGACTTTAATTGTTGTTCGGCACGCTTTAGTTCCTTGGTTTTAACGGCAAGTTCGTCGGTAAGCGTACTTATTTGCTGAGTATACTCTTGTTCAACAAATTGCCGTGTAGCATTTTGGTTGGCCGTAATTAAAGCGCTATTTAGGTTTGAGTCATTGCTAACATCATGACTACTAAGTTTATTATTGCTACTGACTTTAATAGTAACATTCTGACGCGTATTTTCTGACTGAGGATATGCGTCATTAGATATTTTATTAAAAAACAAAAAGTAACTACTAGCCAACCCCACACCAGCAATAAAACTTAGCAACATTGAAAGTGAGTTACTTTTATTAGACATTATTTTTACCTAAGGCTACAGCATTGCGCTAGTATGCGATGCGTTTTCTGGCTCTTGTTGAGTCAAAAAGTTTTGGTTCATACTTTGCGCCGGACACTCACAATCCGGTCGACCAATAATTTTAGCGGGTACGCCAACAGCGGTTGTGTGTGGTGGAACATTGCTAAGTACAACTGAGCCCGCACCAATTCGTGCGCCCTCACCTACTTCAATATTACCAAGTACTTTAGCGCCGGCGCCAATTAACACGCCCGCTCTAATTTTAGGATGACGATCGCCCTGCTCATTGCCTGTACCGCCAAGCGTTACAGATTGAAGTATTGATACGTTATCTTCAATTACCGCTGTTTCACCAATAACAATACCGGTTGCGTGGTCAAACATAATGCCTTTACCCACTTTACATGCTGGGTGAATATCGACCCCAAACACTTCAGAGTTACGGCTTTGAATAAAGCGCGCTAGCTCTTTGCGATTTTGTTGCCACAAGCAATTAGCCAAACGGTGCGCCTGAATAGCATGAAAACCTTTTAGATTTAATATAACCGTAAGATAGGTTTCTGATGCCGGATCGCGGTCTTTTACCGCTTTAATATCCTCAGCAACAAAAGATAGCATACGGTCACATTTTACAAATGCTTGGTCGAACAACTCTCGGATAGTGAATGCAGATACCACCGCATCAGCCAACTTATTAGCAACAATAAAGCTCAATGCCGAACCTAAACAATCATGATTCAAAATGCATGAATAAACATGACTTGCTAATAATGGTTCACGTTTTACTACATCGTTAGCTTCGTCGCGAAGCTGTTGCCAAATTGCATGACGCATAATACTGCACTGCCTTAAGTTGATATAAAATAGCCTTTTCCCAAGTCTAACGGATTTAACCACTAAGGTGTTAATCCCTTAGTTATTTGTTCTGGTTATTAGATATAACTAGCACCCAGAAATGATATTTTAAATACTTACCTATTTTTTAGATTAAGTTATACGACAGTAGCTAAAATGACCAATACATACTTAAAATATAATAAATTAATAAAAATCAAAAGCTAACAACATATGACAGCTCACCTGTCATATGCCAAAATACATACTGGCGTACAGCTGACGGCGTAAATAACAAAAACAAACGCTAAATTAGCATCATCAACTCAACAAGGATAACGATGATGAAAAACGATATATTAAATACAAGAAAATTAGGTTACAAATTTTACTTTCAAGATGGCGACAATCAAATAGCCTGTTTTGGCAGCTACTTTACAGGCAAAGAAGAAATCTATGTAAACGACGATTTAGTTAGTAGTAAACGTAGTATTGGTAGAAAAAGCACGCATACATTTGAGTTTAAAAAACATAACTACCAAGTTAAGTATCACATGCAAAATATTATTACTGGCAAACTAGAATGTACTTTTTTTAAAAA
>NZ_PJBR01000237.1:0-10391 GCF_002863625.1 Pseudoalteromonas sp. MelDa3
ATCAAGATGCGAAAGCTCATTATTCATAATTTTAAAGCAGTTATCACTACTTTCTATATTATTTAAAAAGCTTTTATTATTTTTTACTTCAAGGGTATTTTGCGGCTCAATGGCAATAATATCAAAACGGCTGTTTATATGATTACTATTTGCAGAATCTAATAGAATTGCATAAGGCAAATGTGAAAAATGCGCAAAAACGTCAATGCAGTTTTGTGTTATGCCTAATTTAATACAATTTTTTTTATTGTTTAGCATTTACTGCCCCTTTAAGAACTGGCTCGAAACGGGCTGGGAGGGTATCATAAGTCAAATTTTTTGGCAGCACTAAGCTGTAAAAAACAGTGCAAACCACCGTCACCGGTTTGATTTAGATTACGCGACAACGCGTAACGGTAACTTAAGGAACCACTATGAGTACAATTTGTCAGCAAGACTTTATTGATAGCATTGAAGATGCATTGCAATATATTTCGTTCTATCACCCACTTGATTTTGTTCAAGCTCTCGAAAAAGCTTACAACAAAGAACAAAGTAAAGCGGCTAAAGACGCCATTGCACAAATTTTAATTAACTCACGCATGTCGGCTGAAGGCAAGCGTCCACTTTGCCAAGATACCGGTATTATTACCTGTTTTGTTAAAGTAGGTATGGATGTTAAGTGGGATAAAACAGATTTAACCGTTCAACAAATGGTTGATGAAGGTACTCGTCGTGCATATTTGAATCCAGATAACCCTTTACGTGCATCTATTGTTGCAGACCCTGCTGGCACGCGTAAAAACACGAAAGATAATACGCCTTCGGTTGTGCATATTGATTTAGTAGCGGGTGGTAAAGTAGAAGTAATGGTTGCGGCTAAAGGCGGCGGCTCTGAAAACAAAAGTAAAATGGTTATGTTAAACCCGTCAGATGATGTTGCTGAATGGGTAGAAAAAACACTACCAACAATGGGTGCTGGTTGGTGTCCGCCAGGCATGCTAGGAATAGGTATTGGTGGTACGGCTGAAAAAGCGGCAGTAATGGCTAAAGAGTCGTTAATGGACCCGGTTGATATCCATGAACTAATGGAACGCGGTGCGCAAACAACTGAAGAAAAACTACGTTTAGAAATTTTTGACCGTGCTAATAAATTAGGTATTGGCGCACAAGGCTTAGGCGGTTTAACAACGGTTGTTGATGTTAAAATTAAAACAGCACCAACGCATGCGGCTTCAAAACCTGTAGTAATGATCCCAAATTGTGCGGCAACTCGCCATGTACATTTTACACTTGACGGTTCTGGTCCTGCTAATTTAAAAGCACCTAAACTAGAGGATTGGCCACAAGTTACATTTGAAGTGGGCGAAGGCACACGTCGTGTTGACTTAAATACACTGACTAAAAAAGATGTTCAAGAATGGAAAATGGGCGAAACCGTTTTACTTTCAGGCACTATTTTAACAGGTCGTGATGCAGCGCATAAACGTCTACAAGATATGATCAACTCAGGTGAGGGTTTACCAAAAGGCGTAGACTTTGATAATAAATTTATTTATTACGTTGGACCAGTAGATGCAGTACGTGATGAAGCGGTAGGTCCTGCAGGTCCTACAACAGCTACTCGCATGGATAAATTTACCGATATGATGCTAGAAAAAACAGGCATTGTAGGCATGATTGGTAAAGCAGAACGTGGGCCTGCAACTGTTGAGTCTATTAAAGAGCATAAATCTGTTTATTTAATGGCAGTAGGCGGTGCGGCTTACTTAGTATCTAAAGCAATTAAAAAAGCACGCGTAGTTGCTTTTGAAGATTTAGGTATGGAAGCTATTTATGAATTTGAAGTAGAAGATATGCCAGTGACCGTTGCAGTAGACAGTGAAGGCGCTAATGCGCATACACAAGGTCCTGCGATCTGGAAAGCTAAAATAGAAGAGCTTGATAGCAAACTAAAATAACGTACGTTATGCTTTTAAAAGCGAGCCTAGTGCTCGCTTTTTTGTTTTTTAAATAGAGCCATTACCAATCTTACAGCTCTGACCAGTTTACGAGAAAGCTCACTTTTTACTGAAAACCTATAGGCAGCAGTACGTGGCGGGCAAGTAGCACGTGTATATTAAACTTTACATGCAATAGCTGTATTACGTTCACGTAAACGTAAATTGGTGTGGTTATTCTATTTATAGTTTTTAAAACTTACAAATGACGGTTTTGTGAATTTTTTATCTATATAAAGGTTTTAATTCGGTTATTTAATTTAAGCTTGATGTTTTCATCGGTTTTATCTTCTGTGAGTATAGCGAACTCGAATATGAAGTGATAAAGTCTCGGCAATTTCCAGCGCGCATACCCTCTCACGGGTTAACTATTTCGGAGTATTTTAAGTGGCTGTGTTTAATCGAGTTGAATTTGATAACCACGAACAAGTGGTTTTTTGTTCTGATGAAGAGTCGGGTTTAAAAGCAATTATTGCTGTACATAACACTAAGCTAGGTCCTGCTGTTGGCGGATGTAGAATGTGGGATTATGCGAACGACGAAGATGCAGTTTATGACGTACTGCGCTTATCGAAAGGCATGACTTATAAAAATGCAGTAGCACGTTTACCATTTGGTGGCGGCAAATCTGTAATTATAGGTAATGCGAAAGAAATTAAATCGGAACAATTATTTCGTGCATTTGGTCGTCAATTAGAGCGATTAAATGGCAGCTATTACTCAGCCGAAGACGTAAATATTACCTGTGCTGATGTTGCACTTATGAATAAAGAAACTAATTACGTACTTGGTCTTGAAGGCAAAAGTGGTAATCCATCACCATTTACAGCATACGGTACTTTTTTAGGAATTAAAGCCGCGTTACAACATCAACGTGGTCATCAAAACTTTGCAGGTATAAAAGTAGCCGTTCAAGGTTTAGGTGCTGTTGCTTATGGTTTATGTAAACATTTAGCCGATGCTGGCGCTGAGTTGTTTGTAACAGACATTAACCAAGCAGCTATTGATCGTGTTGTTAATGAGTTTGGCGCAACTGCGGTTGGCATTGATGAAATTTACGACTTAAATGTTGATGTATATGCACCTTGTGCATTAGGTGCAACTATTAACGATTTAACGATACCGCGTTTAAAGGCGACTATTATTGCGGGTTGTGCTAACAATCAGTTAGCTGAATCTCGCCACGGTGAAGTTATTCGTGAAAAAGGCATTTTATATGCTCCAGATTACGTAATTAACGCCGGTGGTATTATTAACGTTTATTACGAAACAGCACCAGAAGGTTACAGTAGCGATGCTTCAAATAAGCATGTTGAAGGTATTTTTAAAACGTTAACTGAAATCTTTGCTCGAAGCGAAAAAGAGCAAAAATCTACGCATTTAATTGCTGACGAATTAGCACAAGAGATCATTAAAAACGGTCTATAAATTTAAGCTAAAATGCAATAAAGGTGTGCAATTGCACACCTTTTGTTTATCTGTAAGTCAGGGTCTGTTGAACTTTGCGGATTAAAATTTGTTCAAGCTAGAGGCTGTTTAATCGCGGCGCGAGATTTGTAACCTAGTGGGCTCGATAACTGCTCCTGCGTTATTCTACTGACTTACATCCATGTAAGAATAAGTAAAAACCGAGCAACAAAGAGTAAATAGCCCCTAGGAAGAACCCTTTGGGCAGCTCCTGTTTGGCATTAATGCTACGTTATCGCCCATTTATGGGGAATAACCACACTGCATAGGCTCTGCCTTGCCTAAATACCAAACAGACTACTGCAAATTTAACCTTGAAAGATCAACAGACCCTAATGCAATTATTATTGAACAGCGGTACAATTTATTTTTAATTTTGTGCGGCAAATTATGACTTCTTCAACTTCTCTTATGCAGCCTATCGATTTGGATAATTGGCCTCGAAAGCAACATTTTGAATTATTTAAAAACTTCTCTCAGCCTTATTTTAATGTGTGTGTACGTTTAGATATTCAAACGCTATACGATTATTGTAAAACCAATCAAATTTCTTTTTTTCAAGCGTATGTGTATTGCACCTTAAAAGCTTGCTATGCATATGAGCCAATAATGTTACGTATAAATAATAGTAAGCCATGCTTACTTAATACTGTGCGTGCTAGTGTGGTTGAGCTTGCCAAAAACGACACGTTTATATTTAGTTATTTTAATTATAAAAACACGTTCAAAGAGTTTACTGTTCATGCAGAGCAGGTGGGTGAAAAAGCGAAGTCACAACCGCTTTTTTCTGATGCGTTTGCCCAAACCGAAGGACAGGCAGATTTAATTCATATATCTGTTTTGCCGTGGCTGAATTTTAGTGCGTTTTCGCATGCATTTAGTGAAGGGCAGAGTTTAGGCATTCCTAAATTTGTATTTGGTCAGTTTGATAAACACACAGGCACAATGCCTTTAGCTATCGATGTACACCATTCATTAATGGATGGTTTGCACGTAGCGAAATTTATAAACACATTGCAGGGTACATTTGACACCTTTTGCAAAGGTTAACTTTAAACACATCAGTAACGGCAGTGCAAAGCAGTAAACAATTTATAAGTAATCTATAAGTAATCTATAAGTAATCTATAAGCAATGCGATGTGAATTACTTTATATTCAAATACATAACCTTGTATGCTTGAAAAGCACGTGTGCTGGACATATTTATATACCATACTTTAGCTCAGGAAATCCCCATGATAAATGGACTGTTAATTGTTGTTTTAATTCTTTTTGTGGTGATTTTCTGGCGTTGGCCATCAATTCAAAACCGATTATGGCGCAGTAAATATAAAGACTTTGCTTTAAATTCGCAGCAAAAAGATATTTTACTGCGTTGCATGCCCATCTATAAAAAAATGACCGACGCCGACAGAGAAAAATTAGAGCGACATATTACGTGGTTTTTAAACGAAAAACGCTTTGTCGGTTGTGATGGCTTAAGGCTAACGTCTGCAATGAAGTTAATTGTTGCCGCCGATGCGTGTGTATTAGTACTTAATAAACCGTGGCCGTTATATAGAAATGTAAAAGAAATTTTATTATATCCAAGTGCTTATTATGCTCCGCAATCAACTCGCGATAGTGCAGGACTTGTGAGTTACCATAATACGGTAAGACTAGGCGAGTCATGGCCTGGCGGCACGCTCGTTTTAAGCTGGCATGATGTACTTGAGGGTAATCGTTTACCAAGCGATGGACATAACTTGGTATTTCATGAGTTTGCGCATCAACTCGATCAAGAAACAGGTAAAACAACGGGCACACCCATTTTAAAGAGCTCAGCAGATTACAAAGAGTGGGGCAGAGTATTTAGTCGCGCTTTCACCCAGTTAAAAAGCCATGTTGCCTATAGCATGCCGCATGTTATTCACAGCTATGGTGCGACTAACGAAGCTGAGTTTTTTGCTGTACTCACCGAAACCTTCCTCGAAAAACCCGCAGAGCTTCGCCGATACGATCCTGAAATTTACAGTATGCTCGTTAATTACTATCAATTTGACCCTATTGTTTGGCATTAAACCTACATAAACCGCGCTTTATCATATAACGCTGGCAAGTTGCGTTTGTTTTTGTTGCAATCATGTGAAATAGTTTTTACTGCAACAATAACAAGCGAGAAACGCATGAAAAAAATGCTTCATACAGTATTGGCGCTGTCGGTGTCATTAGCGATAGGGCAGGTAAATGCCGCTGAAAAAGACGAACAAAAATGGCAAGTAGATTCACCTAAGGGGCAATTTGTTGACGCTGCAATTAGCGTTGATCAGGGCACATGGATGAATATAGATATTAGCCCTGATGGTAAAACCGTGGTGTTTGACTTACTTGGCGATATTTATACTATGCCAATGAGTGGTGGTACAGCCACAAAGCTCACCTCTGATATTGCATGGCAAATGCAACCACGCTTTAGTCCTAACGGCAAAAGTATTGCGTTTACCTCCGATCAAGGTGGTGGCGATAACATTTGGATAATGGACTTAAATGGTGAAAATCAACACGCTGTTACCGATGAAACCTTTAGATTACTAAATAGTCCTGCATGGAGTCCTGATGGCGACTACTTAGTTGCGCGTAAACACTTTACAGCTAGCCGCTCATTGGGAGCAGGTGAAGTGTGGTTGTATCACAAAGCGGGTGGCAAGGGCGTACAGCTTACAAAACGCGAGAACGATCAAAAAGATTTAGGTGAGCCAATGTTTTCACCTGATGGTCGTTATGTATACTTTTCGCATGATGCAACACCCGGTAAAACCTTTCATTATTCAAAGGATTCTGTAGCGGGCATTTATAAAATTAAGCGCTACGACCGTGAAACGGGTGAAATTGAAACCATAATCGATACGACGGGCGGTGCTATTAGGCCTACACCATCACCAGATGGTAAAAAGCTTGCTTATATAAAGCGTGATGACTTTCAAACTAGCTTGTATTTATATGACTTAACTAGCGGTGAGCACACTAAGCTTTACGATAAGCTTGAGCGAGATATGCAAGAAACATGGGCTATTCATGGTGTATACCCAACTATTGCATGGACCCCCGATAACGAAGAGTTAGTATTTTGGGCTGGTGGTACAATTCACAAGCTAGATGTTGCAGACAAATCTGTAAAAACCATTCCTTTTAAAGTGCAAACCACTAAAAAAATTCAAAAAGCAGTGCGCTTTACACAAAACTTAGATACTGATGAATTTGATGTAAAAATGCTGCGTAATGTGCAAGTAAGCCCAGATGGCGAAACGGCAATTTTTGAAGCGCTTGGGCATATTTATAAACGCGATTTAGAGTCGGGTAAAATTAAGCGTTTAACAAAGCAAACTGATCATTACGAATTATTTCCACAGTACTCTCGCGATGGTAAAAAAATAGTTTACACCACATGGGATGACAACAAACAAGGGTCTGTAAGGGTTGTGTCTGCGCGCAGTGGTCGTGGCGATACAATAACTAAAGAGCCTGGCAAGTACGTAGAGCCTACGTTTAGTCCAGATGGGAAAACGGTTGTTTATCGAAAAGCCACGGGGGGCAGTATTTTAAACCCTAAGTGGTCACTTAATCCGGGGGTTTATAGCGTAAGCGCAAAAGGCGGTAAAAGTGAGCTTATTTCAAAAAGTGGTTATCAACCACAATTTGGAGATGCAAACGATCGCGTTTTTATAATGAGTCCTTGGCCAAAACCAACGCTTAGTGTAGTTGAGCTTGAAAGTAAAAAAGTTCGCAAACTATACGAGTCAGAGCATGCGACTGAATTTAGAGTATCACCAGATGGGCAATATCTGGCTTTTGCTGAGCGATTTAAAGTATTTGTAACGCCGTTTGTTCAAAGTGGTAAAACAATTAATATTGGGCCTAAAGACAGTCAATTTCCAATAGAGCAGTTATCGGTACGTGCTGGTGAAAACATTAGCTGGAGTGCTAAGAGCAACAAACTTTATTGGACATTAGGGCCTGAGCTTTATCATGCAAGCCTTGAGGGGATGTTTGCCATTAACAAAGCCGAAGATGCCGACTTTAAAGTAAAAAGTGGCGATAATATCGGTTTCAGTAAAAAAATGGCAGAGCCTAAAGGTATGATTGCGCTCACTGGTGCAAAAATTATAACTATGGACGGCGAAAAGGTTATTGAAAATGGTGTCATTATTACTGATGGCAAGCATATTAAAGCTATTGGTACAGCCAGCGATATAAGCATTCCTAAAGGTGCTGAGGTTATTGATGTAACAGGTAAAACTATTATGCCTGGTATTGTTGATGCTCATGCACATGGCTCGCAAGCAAGTGACGAAATTATACCTGAGCAAAACTGGAAAAACTTTGCAGGTTTAGCGCTAGGTGTTACTACAATTCACGATCCATCAAACGATACCTCAGAAATATTTACCGCAAGCGAAATGCAAAAGGCAGGCATGATTGTTGGCCCGCGTATTTTCTCAACCGGTACTATTTTATATGGCGCAAATATGCCAGGTTATACGTCGCATATTGACTCGTTAGACGATGCTAAATTTCATTTAGAGCGCCTTAAAAAAGTAGGGGCGTTTAGTGTTAAATCGTATAACCAACCACGCCGAGAGCAGCGCCAACAAGTTATTGAAGCAGGCCGGATGCTTGAAATGATGGTAGTACCAGAAGGTGGATCATTATTACAACATAACTTAAGTATGATTGTAGATGGACACACAGGTATCGAGCATTCAATCCCTGTAGAGAACATATACGACGATATAAAGCAGTTATGGTCGCAAAGTGATGTTGGCTATACACCAACACTTGTAGTGGCTTATGGTGGCATTTGGGGTGAAAATTACTGGTACGATAAAACTGATGTGTGGAATCATCCGCGTTTAAGTAAATTTGTGCCTAAAAACCAATTATTACCACGCTCTATGCGCCGCATTAAAGCGCCCGATCATCACTATAATCACTTTAATAACGCACGCGTTGCTGCTGAGCTGCAAGACCTAGGTGTATTAGTTAACTTAGGTGCTCACGGTCAGCGTGAAGGCTTAGGTGCACACTGGGAGATGTGGATGTTTGCACAAGGCGGAATGACACCGCTTGAGGCTATACGTGCTTCAACACTCGATCCGGCTAAGTATTTAGGGCTTGATAAAAACGTAGGCTCGCTTGAAGTGGGCAAACTGGCAGATTTAATGGTTATAGATGGCGATCCGCTTAAAAATATTCGAGATTCGGATAAAGTAGATTACACCATGATCAATGGTCGATTATTCAATGCAGAGACAATGAGTGAAATGGGTAAAAAAGAGCGCGAACCACTTTACTTCGAAAAGTTATAATTTATTTTGATCTTTTGAAAGCGGCTACATAGCCGCTTTTTTTAGTCTTACTCAACTTATAAGGCTCTATTTTTTTGATTAAATGGTGCAATTAAGGTTGGAAGACGATAATTAATATAATTTTTAGATATTTTTTAGCAAATAACGCACATAAAAAAACCGCTTAACGCGGTTTCTTTTAAAAATCATAAATGTTGATTAAACAACACCGCGCGGTAAGCGACAGTCATGATCTTTACGAGCTAAAATTACAATCCAAAGTTCTTCCGCTGTGTAACCTTCTTCGTTTTCGGTAACAACAGTGAATGGCGCTTTTTTCTGTGCTTTAACAGGCGCAGCTGCTTTTGGTTTTTTCGTTTTAGTTGTTTTACCAGAGTTTAACTTTTTAGTAAGCTCTGCTACGTCAGCTAGGCGTAAATTTTTACCGCCATCAATGCTGTACCAACCAGGTTTAGTTGTGATTTCAGGTTTTTTACCATTGGCAGTTTCGTACGCTGCTTCAAAGGCAGATAACACTTCTGTTTTGTCTAGTTTGCTCATCAGAGACCCTATACGTTGTGAACACAGATAAAGAAGAGGTATTTATACCTATTTTAAAACAGTTTTTCAATTTTTTGCGATTTTCCTTCCATTTTAGGGCTATAAACGCCAAAATTTGCACAAAATTCAGTGCTAAGTAAGGTAAGTTATATGCAACGTAGAGAATTTAACCAACTCCTAAATGACATTTTAAAACCTCAATTAATTAAAGATTTTTGCCCAAATGGCTTACAAGTTGAAGGTAAAAACGAAATTAAAAAAATTGTGACGGGTGTAACCGCAAGTCAAGCTTTAATAGAAGCTGCCATTGAGCAACAAGCAGATGCTATTTTAGTTCACCATGGATTTTTTTGGAAAGGGGAATCCCAACCAATAACGGGAATGAAAAAGCGTCGTATAGGTGCGTTATTAGCACACGATATTAATTTATTTGGCTATCACTTACCACTCGATATTCATCCAGCAGTTGGCAATAACGCGCAACTTGCAAAGTTATTGGATATTGAAATTGAAACAGGGCTAGAGCCAACTTCAAATAGCGTAGCAATGAAAGGGCGTTTAAAAACACCATTAAGTGGTGAAGATTTTGCAGATAAAATTGCAAAAGTGCTAAATCGAACCCCACTCACAAGTTTAGTGCGTTCAACAAAAATTGAAACCATTGCACTGTGCACCGGTGGTGGGCAAGGGTATATTGATTTAGCTGCAGAGCAAGGTATTGATGCTTATTTAACGGGTGAGGCATCGGAGCAAACAATTCATAGTTCTCGTGAGCAAAACATTGATTTTTTTGCCGCAGGGCATCATGCAACAGAGCGCTATGGTGTAAAAGCTCTGGGTGAGTTACTTGCTCAAGAGCATGGTTTTGATGTGACATTTATAGATATAGATAACCCAGTTTAACTAGGCTATCTATTAGTTAACCTGAACTCTACTTGAGATAGATTTATTATCTAGAGTTCATATATGGTCTCCTCCAGTATTGCAAGGTGTCATTCAACGATAGCAGGGACAGGTTTGCTGTCATATATACGGTCTTTTAGTGAAGATTATTACTC
>NZ_PJBR01000238.1:0-10314 GCF_002863625.1 Pseudoalteromonas sp. MelDa3
ATCTTCATCGGTGTCATTCGGTACAAGTGGTCGTGTTTCAGCTCGACCAACCACCATCATTCGCGTTTTATCAAATCCTTGGACTTTTTGCAGTTCACTTGCAACGGCTACAGCACGCTTTGATGATAGGTCCCAATTATTAATATATAACTCATTTGATACCTGAAAATCATCTGTATGGCCAGATACTGTTATTTCACCGGGTACATCTTTTAACAGCACACCGATATCTTGAATTATAGGTTTAAACTTAGGTTGTAAAAATGCACTACCAGAAGGAAATGAACCATTCTCTCTAATGCGAATAATTATTTGCTGCCCTAATGACTCAAGCTCAATTGCGCCATCGATTATTTGCTTTTCAAGCTGCTGCGCTATCTTTTTAACAAGCTCGTTAGTTTGCTCCTGATCGGCTGCTGAAGTTGCTTGCTCAGAAGATTCTTCTTGTGAGGTACTACGAGATTCGCCACCGCGTTTATCCCCGCGCTGTTCTTGCCTGCCGCCTGCTGAGCTTTCATCGCCAGCCTGAAACTCTAACATTTGTTGAGTCATTTCGACTGTTTGCTGCTGAATGGTTTCTATTGGAGTTGGCTCTGGTTTGCCTGGGGTAAACTCCATGGCAATAACAGAGGTCCCTTTAGGGATGTCTTTTACTTCAATTTTATTCTGCACACCAAAAGCAAACTTCATAGAGCCCGCAATTTGTTTAAACTTAAGTACATCCATTTCTGAAAACGCGAGCAAGAGTACAAAAAAGCACATTAACAGTGACATTAAATCGGCAAACGTTCCCATCCATGCAGGTAGACCTGGTGGTGGACATTTGCACTCTTGATCAGACATAGTTACTCCTCGGTATCTACTTTGCGTTTAGATTCAGCTAAGTAATTTTTCAAAATACCTTCGATTACTTTTGGATTTTGACCATCTTGTATACCTAAAATAGCATCCAAAATTAAACGCTGATTCATCGCTTCCTCGTCTTTACGCAGTTCAAGTTTTACCTGAATAGGAATTGCCACAACATTGGCTAAAAACGCGCCATATAAAGTTGTTAATAGTGCTACTGCCATTGCAGGACCAATTGCCTTTGGGTCATCCATGTTAGACAACATTGCAACCAAACCAATTAGAGTACCAATCATACCCATTGCAGGCCCTATATCAGCTAACGACTTAAATAAACCCGCGCCCAATTCATGGCGAGTCGTAGTTAGAGAAATATCTTTTTGAAGTGTAGCGCGAACTACATCTGCATCATGGCCATCAACGAGCATATCGACGCCTTTGCGCATAAAGGGGTTTGGAATTTCAGCTTCTTCGAGTGCTAAAAAACCGCCTTTACGAGCTGAATCCGCAAGTTCTACTGCTTTTTCGATAAGTATTTCTGGCGTTTCGATTTTAAACATAAACGCTTTGGCAACAACTTTACCTATTCCCAAAAATTGCGACATAGTGAAGTTTGATAAAACAATAAAGAGTGAACCACCAAATACAATAACCACAGACGGGGTATTGTAAAACATAGCCATTTCACCGCTACTACTCATAAACATAGACATGACAATTAAGCCAATTGCGCCTAGGATCCCGATTATGGTTGCTAAATCCACATTTCCTCCAGAAGTTTCATGCTTAATGGCCTTATCATAAACTTTTATTATTAACTGCTTATCGGCAACATATTGAATTGCTTAAGCCATTTTTATAAATAAACATAAAAAGCAGCCTTTAGCACTATCTTAGATCAAGTTATAAAGGCTACCTAATTATCAATTGATTTATTAAACCAAAAGACCGCTATTAAGGCTTTATTAATGCACTTGAAATATAATTTAACGTTATAAAGGTAAAAAACCAATATCATCCTTTGACCTAGTTTAGCATTCCCCCTAAAATTGACCCCTAAATTTATTATGTAAGCTGAAATAAAGATGGCGACTAAAAAACCTGAAAACTTAAGTTTCGAACAAGCACTAGAAGAATTATCTACAATCGTTAGTGACATGGAACAAGGTGACTTATCGCTTGAGCAATCGTTAAAGCAATTTGAACGTGGAATTGCATTAGCAAGTGCTTCATCAGGGAAATTACAGCAAGCAGAACAAAAAGTATCAATTTTGATGGGGAATGGCGAAAAGTCAGTACTTACAAACTTTGATAATGATATGGAATAGCTGTGAGCATAAAAAATCATATTGAACGTGCTCAAAAAGATGTAGTAGCGACCTTACAACAGCATTTTAACCAGCCTCTCGATACAGAAGAAACGGTAAAGAACGCCACCCAGTATGGATTATTTAATGGCGGTAAAAGATTACGTCCATTTTTAGTTTATGCCACAGGTAAAATGCTCGGCGCAAACCATCAAGACTTAAACGTACTTGCTGCTGCAATTGAGTGTATTCATAGCTATTCGTTAGTCCATGATGACTTACCAGCAATGGACGATGACGACTTACGCCGCGGACGCCCTACTTGTCATATAGAGTTTGGCGAGGCAAATGCAATTTTAGCCGGTGATGCTCTTCAAACTCTTGCTTTTGAGCTTATTGCGAATCACAAATTTGAATGCTCATCACAAACACAAGTAAAAATGATTGCTACACTTGCCCACGCATCAGGCCTTCAGGGTATGGTTGGCGGACAAGGCCTTGATATAGCAGCAACTGATAAAGTGATTACCGTACAAGAGCTTGAGCGAATACATAAGCTAAAAACCGGAGCTCTAATTAATTGCGCAATTACACTTGGTGCACTGTGCAGTGAAAAGGCTGATCAACAAACCTTAGAAAATTTAAGTATTTTTGGGTATGCTATAGGGCTAGCATTTCAAGTACACGACGACATTTTAGATGTTGAAGGCGATACAGTTATTTTAGGAAAGCCACAAGGCTCCGATATTGCCGCGAATAAAGCGACATATCCGGCGTTATTAGGTATGCTAGGCGCTAAAGAAAAGGCGCAGAATTTAATACAACAAGCCCATGAAGCGTTAGCAAATATAGATGCTGACACAACACTTCTTGCGTCGCTAGCAAATTACCTAATTGAGCGTGACCACTAATTTTTGCTCATACGTATTGCAATTAGCACTGACATTATTACTCAACATTAATTATTCGTAAAAGCTTTGAATTAATTAATGTTAGCGAAGGATATATATAAAACCATGACACTTGATAGTAGCAAGTATCCATTACTTAATTTGGTTGACGAGCCAGCCCAATTGCGTGACTTAGCGCAAGACAAACTCCCTGCATTTAGCAATGAGCTGCGCGATTATTTACTCAACTCAGTATCGCAAAGTAGCGGTCATCTAGCGTCTGGTTTAGGGACGGTTGAACTAACCGTTGCGCTGCATTATGTTTATAACACTCCAGACGATCGCCTAGTTTGGGATGTGGGTCATCAAGCTTATCCGCATAAAATTCTTACTGGTCGTCGCGAGCAAATGCACACTATTCGCCAAAAAGACGGTTTGCACCCTTTTCCTTTTCGCGATGAAAGCCAATACGATACGTTTAGCGTAGGCCATTCAAGCACCTCTATTTCAGCTGCCTTAGGTATGTCTATTGCTGCACAAAAAGAAGGTAAAGGTCGAAAGTCTGTAGCCATTATTGGTGACGGAGCTATAACCGCAGGCATGGCATTTGAAGCGATGAATCATTTAGGTGATGTAAAATCAGACATGCTTATTATTTTAAATGATAACGAAATGTCGATTTCTGAAAATGTTGGCGCATTAACAAATCACTTTGCTCGAATTTTATCAGGTAGCTTTTATACTAACATTCGTGAAGGTAGTAAAAAGTTACTCTCAGGTGTGCCTCCGGTAAAGCAACTTGCCAGTAAAATGGAAGAGCACATTAAAGGCATGATGATCCCGGGTACCTTCTTTGAAGAATTAGGCCTAAATTACATTGGTCCCATTGATGGTCACGATGTAAACATGCTTGTAGATACATTACGTAATATGCGTAATTTAAAAGGCCCACAGCTTTTACATATAAAAACCCAAAAAGGTAAGGGCTACAAACCGGCTGAAGCCGATCCTATTGGCTATCATGGTGTACCAAAATTCGATCCGAGCACAACTAGCCTACCTAAATCTAAACCTAGTGCTGCTACTTTTTCAAAAGTATTCGGCGATTGGTTATGTGATATGGCCGAACAAGACAGTAAGTTAATGGCTATCACGCCTGCAATGCGCGAAGGTTCAGGCATGGTACGTTTTTCTAAAGAGCATCCAGATCAATACTTTGATGTAGCTATTGCTGAGCAGCATGCCGTTACTTTAGCCGCTGGCTTTGCCTGTGAAGGTTTAAAACCTGTTGTTGCTATTTACTCAAGCTTTTTACAACGTGCGTATGACCAATTAATACATGATGTTGCACTGCAAAACTTACCTGTATTATTTGCCATTGACCGCGCTGGTATTGTGGGAGCCGATGGTGAAACTCACCAAGGTGCGTACGATTTAAGCTTTATGCGCTGCATTCCAAATATGGTAATTATGGCACCAAGCGATACCAACGAGTGCCGTCAAATGCTGTATACCGGCTATAAAGCAAATTGCCCAGTTGCTGTTCGTTACCCTCGCGGTAGTGCAGGTACTGCAGACATTGAAAGCACTATGCAACTGCTTGAAATAGGTAAGGCAGATACAATTAAGAAAGGCAGTAAAATTGCCATTTTATCGTTCGGTACATTACTTGAAAATGCACAGCTTGCTGCAGATGAATTAGATGCAACGCTTGTTAATATGCGCTTTATTAAACCACTTGATACCGCACTTTTAAATGAGCTTGCAACTAGCCACGATGTAATTGTTACGCTTGAAGATAATGCGATTGCTGGCGGTGCCGGCTCTGCAGTTAACGAATTCTTAGCAACGCAAAAAGCTGATATTAATATCCTTAACTTAGGTATTCCTGATGAGTTTATTAAACACGGCACCCAAGATGAAATGCACAATGAAATGGGGTTAGGCGAGCAAGGAATATTAACCGCTATTAAAGCGTTCATTAATTAACTTCCTATACATCTAAAGTTGAGCATATTAAGAAAGGAGCCTAGGCTCCTTTTTTAATATCAAATATTGCTGATCAGCGCATCCACACTTTAATATCAGCTAGGCCATTGCTTTGTAAAATACCTAATTGTTGATCAACGTTAGAATTTTGTTCAAACTCAAATGCATCAAGCTGATCATCAAACGTAATATTTGCAACACCATCACCACCGCGCTTTTTAACTTGGTGCAATGAAATATCAGCTAGGTTAATAGATGTTTCCCAGCTAATTACCTGCCCACCCAAAAGTGGTAATGGATAAAATGACCAACCAATTGATGCCGTGATATTAGTTGTTTTTCCATTTGGTAATTGGAATGAATTAGCCGCTATTACTTTACAAAGATCTGAAGCATAGCTGTCTATTTTATTGCATTTAAAATCACGTAATAATAGTAAAAACTCATCACCACTCCAACGTGCCACATAGTCAGAACCCTGCGTACGCGAATTTAATAATGCAGCCATTTGCTGTAAGCAGCTATCACCTGCAATTGGGCCATAGGCATCATTAATACGGCTGAAATTATCAAAGTTAATAATTACCAGCACCAGTGACTTGCCTTGTGCCTGCAGCGATTGTGAATTACGTTGAAAGTGTTCAATATCTTTAGGGAGTTGATCAAACAAAAAGCGACGGCTACGCAGCCCTGTTAGCTCATCTGAGTGACTAACTAATTTAAGCTGTGAATTCACTTGGCCTAATTTATCATTAGCTTGACGAAGCTCTAAGGTGCGCTCGGTGATCAAGCCCTCTAATGCTTCTTGTTTTCTACGCTCTTGCGCTCTAAACACCCAAAAAATAAGGTAGAAAAGCAAAATAAAGCCACTGGTAATTAAAAGCCTAAAGTAAATAGTTTCGTCAAAGCGCTCAGGCACTACAAAACCGTATTCTACTTCTTGCGCTTTAGTCCAGTCTTCACCTTGGCGCTTCGCTTCTAATTGAAACAAAAACGAGCCTGGAGGCAAGTTAGTATAAATAGCTTCACGTCGCGTATTAGCATAGCGCCAGTCACTATCTAAGCCACTTAGTTTATATCTAAATTCAATACTGTTTGGTGCATAGTAATCAATAGCTGTGTAAGTTAGCGTTATATCACGCTCGTCTGTTTCTAATGATGGTTTTTTACCAAGCGCAGCGGTGGTTAAATGACGAAGTGGTGTTGTTATTGTTTCTATTGTTGGCTTTAATGCAAGCACACCAAATAGCTCTACATTTTTAGGTATTTCAACAACACCTTGTAAGCTTGGGTACCAAATAGAATTGCCGGTGTCTGCTACCGCATCATGCCCAAGTCCACTACAACATTGATTCGCTTTACCATCGAGTTGACGGTCAAAAGATGAAATCACTTCTTCAACTTTTAAGCTTTTTATCTCTGTTTTAAATTGCTCTACAGGCATTCTGTAAACACCTTTCATGGTGCTTACCCAAACATGTTTTAACTTTTCATCATATTCTAGGCTAAATATAGACCCATACGGTAAACCATTAGCTGCATCGAGTTGACGCCACTGCCCTTGCGTACTTCTGTAAAAAAGCCCATCGTTAAGAGAGCCGATTAAAATACCCACGCCATCTATATGTAGCACGCTAGTTACGTATGCACTTTCAAGTGTTGTTTGGTCACCAATTTTTTCAATGCCACGGTCTGTAAAGTAATATGCGCCTTTACTAGTGCCAATCACACCAAAGTTTGTTTTATCCAATACGTAGGTAATAAACTTACTACCTAAAAAAGCGTTATATGCAAAAGGCGTTAAACCAGCATAATTTAATCGATATAAACCGCGTCCGGTGCCAATCCAAAAACCGCCTTTACTAGAGCGACTTATTGCAAATACCGGGTTATCGCGAAGCGCTCGACCAGGGACGGTATAGAGTGTCTTGTTTTCAAAAACAAATAAGCCGCGCCCCGTGGCTATATATAATCGTTCACCATCGAATTGTAGATCGTGTACTGACGCGTATCCATATTTACTACTTGGAACTAAATTAATAAAACTTTTATCTAAATCGAAATAACCGATGCCGCTTTTGTTAGCAACCCACAGTTTTCCATCTGGAGCTTGGCTAATAGCCATAACAGACTCGGTCATATCTGAAACTGCTGAATGCCTTTCTACCCGCCCTTCATGGGCAAGCCATAAGCCTTCACTAAAACTTGCTAACCAAACGTTATTTTTATCATCTCTAAAAATATCAGCAAACCATATGCTTTGATCAAGTTGGCTTGGCTCTACCCATTGCCACTCACCGGTTTTATCTCTAAATAATAAACGTCCATAAGTCGAAACCCATAAGCCACCATCGGTATCACTCATAAACTTATAAACGGCTGAGTTATTTGCATTAGGTAAAGGAAAAGGTCTTAGTTCGTCATCTAAATCTAAAAAGTATGCACCTAGCTCAGAGGCTATATACAAATTACCGTTTAAGAATGATAAATCGTGCACTATGGTTTGCGCTAAGCGCTCTGGTAACGATATTTTAGCGGTAAGCTCTAAACGTAGTTTAGAGAAATCTGATGAGTTTTTAGTAAGGCGTAATAAATGACGATCATTAACCAGCCAAATACCTTCAGGAGAGAGTGCCATTTGGCTAACAGAGCCAACAATTTGGGTAATTACGGTAGCATTAACAATAGGTAGGGGACCATTTACTTGAGTGCGTAAATCAACTTGCCCTCTATCTACATAGTATAAACCATTAGCCGCAATCCATATGCTGCCTTTAGAGTCCTCAAGAATATCTCTTACTGGACCTTTAATATTAAACTCTTGTGCTGCAAATGTGGCAGGATTAATAACTACCAAGCCACTTTTAGTACCTACCCACAATAAGCCACTAGAATCGACTAAAAGTTTATTAATACCATTACTAGGCAAGAACGGGCTATTTTGCGTGTTGTAGTTTGTAAACGTTGTGCCATCAAAACGGCTTAAGCCAAACTGAGTACCAAGCCACATATAGCCTTGCTGGTCTTGTACTACGCTTTTAAGTGATTGCGAAGGTAGACCATCTTTTATATTCCATTGCTTAACTACGTAATCACTAATTGAAGCCCAACTTGGTGTCGCGCACAACATCAGTACACAAACCAGTAAAAATCGCATCATATTGCTGCCACCTAGTTAAACAAATCAAATATAAAAAATTAAAAGGGTAGTAAACCCACTTTTATTAGCGCCTGTAAGCATATAAGCGAAAAAACGCCCGCAAGTATATCATCGGCCATAATACCTAAACCACCATGTACTCGTTTGTCTAGCATACGGATTGGGCCAGGTTTTGCTATATCAAAAAAGCGAAATAACAAAAAACCAACGAGTAATGTTTGCCAGCTAAGTGCTGCACCAATCATTGTAATGTAATAGCCTGCCACTTCATCCCATACAATAGCAGGATGGTCGTGCACGCCTAAATCATCAGCCGTTTTACCGCAGGCCCATATACCAAATATACTGATCACTACGGCAAATACAATTTGCAACCATAGCGGATAATACATAGTCATAAAAATGAATGGCAGTGCAGCAAAAGTGCCAAATGTACCAGGTGCTTTAGGGGCTAACCCAGTACCAAAACCCAAACCAAAAAACTGATGTGGGCGCTTTAAATTAAACTTTCGGTTTTTGTTCAAACCAGCTCCTTTGCAAAATGCTCAAAACCTTGCTGCTTAAAATCAAACTTTTCACCGTTGTGTAAAAGTTCAATTTGACCATCGCCACTTTTAATTTGGCCTATGCATGTTGCATCTACACCATACTGGCGTAGTTTTATTTCTAGCATACTTTTATTGCTATCAGGTACAGTAAAAATTAATTCGTAATCATCACCGTAACTGAGAATAAATGGCAGCTGCTGATTAAAATCAAGGCTTGCTTGCATTGCATCTGAAGTCGGAATACTTTCAATATTCACAACTGCATTTACTTGCGACATATCAAGTATATGGCTTAAATCAGCAATTAAACCATCCGATACATCAATAGCCGATGATGCAAGGCCTCGCAATACCTGTCCTGCAGCAACACGCGGTGTTGGAAAGTCAAAGCGCTTATTTAAGTACTTTAAATGTTCTGGCTCAATACTTATACCTTGTTTGCGAGACTCAATTGCAAGTCCAGCGTCACCTAGCGGACCTGTAACATAAATCCAATCACCCACTTTCGCACCACTACGGCGAAGTGCAGTACCTTCTGGTACAGTCCCTTTTGCACAAATAGTGATAGTTAATGGGCCTTGCGTGGTATCGCCACCTATAATTTGCACATTAAAGTATTCTGCAATTTCATGCATGCCTTCAGTAAACTCTTCAATCCACTGTGGGTCAATACTTGGCAAGGTTAACGCAACTGAAACCCATGTTGGCTCAGCGCCCATTGCCGCTAAGTCACTTAAATTAACAGCAAGCGCTCTGTGACCTAATGCACGAGGGGAAATATCATCAAAAAAGTGTACGCCAGCAACAAGAGTATCTGTTGTAACGGCAAGTTGGCAGTTTTGTGGAACGGTTACTAAAGCGCAATCATCCCCTATACCTAGGTTTACATCACGACGGGTGATCCCGCGACCTTTAAAGTAGCGGTTAATTAATTCAAATTCCTTCATACACAAAAAAGCCGGCCTATGCCGGCTCCCCTCTTTAACGGTTTACTTACTTGCGTAAATGCTTAACAGCTTTATCAAGTACACCGTTTACAAATTTATGGCTGTCTTCAGCGCCAAATATTTTGGCCAGCTCAATACCTTCGTTGATAGCAACTTTATAAGGTACATCTTCACGGAACTTAAGCTCATAGCTGCTTAAACGTAAAATTGCGCGCTCAACCATATCTAAGTCATTAAACGGACGTGTTAAATGTGGTGATACAGCTTCGTCTAGTTGCTTATAATTTACAGCAACACCCGTCGCTAAATCTTTAAAGTATTCAACATCAATTTTAGTAACGTCTGTTTCGATCAACATTTGTTGTTCGATATCGGCAATTAAATTGCCACTTATTTGCCAAGAATAAACGGCTTGGAGTGCTAAGATACGTGCTTTACGTCTTGCTGCTGGTTTCACAAAAATTCCTTAAACTTAAATTTTATCTAACACATTAACCATTTCAAGCGCGCCTAAAGCAGCTTCGCCGCCTTTATTGCCCATTTTGGTGCCAGCACGCTCAATTGCTTGTTCAATGCTTTCTGTGGTTAATACGCCAAATGCAACCGGGATATCATACTCAAGTG
>NZ_PJBR01000239.1:0-10300 GCF_002863625.1 Pseudoalteromonas sp. MelDa3
TTTGCGGCTAATTTCGTTATCCATATTGGTATCAATATTTGAAAAATGGCCCCAAATGCTATCGTCATCAGCTTCAACTTTTGAGATGTAGCCATCGCTATCATTATCTAAACTTGCAAAGTCACTATCTATTCTTTCAAGACCTTGATTAGATGAACAAGCCGCTAGGCTTAATGATGCTAAAATAGTGGCTGCTAATGTTAACTTTTTCATAAGACGTATCCTTCGTAATTAATTAAATGTCACTTTAACTAATACAAATCTAATGCCAATAATAGTTAACTTATAATAATCAATAACTTAATCTCATTCGGTATATTTATTAAGCAGTTTCAATAAGTTAAGCTTGCAAGCTTTGCAAACTACCTTGTAATTTTTGCAAAAAAATACCCGGTAAAAACCAGGTATTTCAATTTTACTTATATAGTTAAGCTAACAATTAGATTGCTGCGTTTTGGTAGCGCTTAACAAACTCAGTAACGTTTTGACCATTACATTTTAATGAGTTCAGGTTACCAATTTTTTGACGAACAGGTGCTAAACCTTGTTTTAAAGCCGTCATACATAGTTGAGTTTCTTGTTGAGCGTCTTTTGCAAATACTTCTACTTTCTCAACTGATGCGTTGCTTAATGTCGTTTTTTTAGCAATATCACGAATATCTTCGCCATTACATAAAATGCTTTTAGAAAAACGAGATAGGTAAACACCGTGCTGGGCAGCTTCTTTACGAGCAACGCTAAAGCCTTCGTTTGCACTTAGTACGCATAACTTAGACTCAATTTTGTTATCTTGGCTAAAGTAAGTATTGCTTTGTGCTGACGCAGTTGCAGATGCTAGTAAAGCAGTGGCTAAAAGTAGTTGTGTTTTCATGAGAGATCCTATTTGAACGAGCTAAACAAGTGAATTTCGCGCATTATATATTCAATAAAGTTAAGTTCAATTGAATTTTTTATTTATTTAAATAATTAATATTGTATTCACAATGTTTAAACTTCACCCATCATTTGATCAACATTTACGCAGCTATTATCTCAATTCAGTCATGTTATGTACGCGTATTTACTGATACAATTTAAGCTATTAAATAGAACCAATTTTAAGGTAAATTTTATGAAAGTGATTTCTTTCAATATCAATGGTCTGCGTGCTCGTCTTCACCAATTACAAGCAATTATCGACAAACATCAACCAGACGTTATTGGCTTGCAAGAGATTAAAGTTCACGACGAAGCATTCCCATTAGAAGATGTACAAAAAATGGGATATCACGTCTACTTTCATGGTCAAAAAGCGCATTATGGCGTAGCTATGTTATGCAAAAAAGAGCCTAAATCGGTCTTAAAAGGTTTTGTCACCGATACAGATGAATCGCAAAAACGCATGATAAGCGTCACTGTTGAACAAAAAAACGGTCGCGATCTTACTGTCATGAATGGCTATTTCCCACAAGGTGATAATATTAATCACGAAACTAAATTCCCTTATAAACGTCAATTTTATAAAGATTTAATGACACACCTTGAAACCAATCACACACCCGATCAAGATGTAATTGTCATGGGGGATATCAACATATCACCCACCGATTTAGATATTGGTATTGGCGACGTAAATGCTAAACGTTGGTTAAAAACAGGTAAATGTTCTTTTCAACCAGTAGAGCGTGAATGGCTTGCAACATTACTTAATTGGGGTTTTAAAGACACCTTTAGAGAGCAAAACCCCGACACAGACGATCAATACTCGTGGTTTGACTATCGCTCTAAAGGGTTTGTAGATAATCGAGGACTTCGTATAGATGTCGTGCTTGCAACCAATGAGCTTGCAGCACGCTGCATAGATACAGGTATTGATTACGAACTTCGCGGTATTGAAAAACCGTCAGATCATGCCCCTATATGGTCAACATTTAAGTAATTATTATGCTCAGCCTAACAATGCAGGGGCTACTTTGGGCTCTTGTAATTATTATTCCTCTATTAAGCTTTGATAAAAAAACATATAAAACATTGCTTAATACGTCAGTCCGTCAAACTGGCGTACTTGCGTGTGCGTTAGTGTTTGCAGTGCTTTGGCGAATAAAGGCTGGCATTTTAACTGGCCTTGATTTACACATACTAGGTGTTACGGCTGCTACATTAATTTTAGGCTGGCGGTTGACTATTTTAAGTAGCCTACTTGCCACAGCCCTACTCGCTGCCTTTGGTCAAATTGAACTTGAGCTGTTACCAGTACAACTGCTTATTGGTGCGTTTATTCCTATTTTATTGAGCTATCTTGGCTTTATAATTAGTTACCAATATTTACCTCGTCATTTTTTTGTTTATATATTTGTTTGTGCGTTTATAACCGCAGGATTTATAGCCTGTATAAAAATAGGCCTAGGTGCTTTATTTTACTTAGCTATAGGGCAATACAATTGGCAAGAACTTGCAGATAACTACGTTTATTTAAGTGCCATAATTTGGTTTCCTGAAGCAATGCTCAACGGCATGGCTATAACAATTATGATCACCTATCGCCCGCATTGGGTAAAAACTTTTTACGATAAGGACTACCTAGGCTCATGAGTCTTGAATATCAATGCCCGCTGTGTAACCTAGCACTTTTGAAAACTGATTCCACACTTCGTTGTGCTAACAACCACAGCTTTGATTTTGCAAAAGAAGGCTATGTTAATTTACTGCCTGTGCAACAGAAAAATTCAAAACAACCCGGTGATTCACTTGAAATGGTACAAGCCAGACGTGCATTTTTAGAGCGTGGGTATTATCGTTTTTTACAGCAAAGCCTTAGTGATATAATCAGTAATATAAGTGCGAATACTATTATTGATTTAGGATGCGGTGAAGGGTTTTATACCCAAGCAATCGCGAATAAAACAAATGCTGTTGTATACGGTGTCGATATTTCAAAATCAGCGGTTAAATATGCAGCAAAGCGCTACCCTAATTGCCATTTTAGTGTGGCATCAATCAGCCAAGCCCCCTTTAAAAGCCAATTTGCTGATGTACTTGTTAGCGTATTTGCACCTTTGTTTGAGCAAGAGCTTGAACGCCTAGCAAATCAAAACGCAACATTAGTAGTTGCAAGCCCAGGTCCTTGTCATTTAAAAGAGCTAAAATCGTATATATATTCAGAAGTAAACGAACATACTGAAATAGCCACTCCAAAAGGGTTTCAAAAATCAGAGCAGATCCTTTTAACAGAGCATGTAGCGCTTAGCTTTACTGATATTAAAAACTTAATAATGATGACGCCATTTGCATGGAAATTTAGACCCGAGCACTGGACAGCACTCGAAGAAAAAGGTGAACACACTGTCACCTTATCGTTTTATATTACTCAGTTTACCAAAATAGATAATGATGTAACTCTCTAAAACTGCTCTTTAGTAAACGCCCTGTCCATTTTATCAAACATATCTTTAAGTAAATTGGCAAGCTCCATATAGCGGGGCTTGTTTTCACTTAACTGCGTTTGATATCCATTAGCTGCCATTTTAGTGTACAGCTCGTTATACCATTTTTGCATCGCAGGCTCTAAAGGCGTTTGCGCTCGCTTACCCAACCAAAATAAACCTTGTAATGGTAACGATATAAAAAATAATGCACTTGCAATGGCTTGCGGTAAAAAATCAGAACCCAAGTAATTTAGCTGAAAAAACAATGTTAGCATGGCTAAGATTGGCATTACTGTAATGGCAAGCTCAGTCGCTCTAATTACCCTAAACTCTAAAAACAAAGGCGCAAGCTCTTTGCGCATTGGCCATTTTTTACCATACAAACGGCCTGTTTGTAGTTGTGACATCACACTTTTTTGCATCATGACTCCTCACAGATACTGCTTTTAAATACAATGGAAAAACGAGCTATACGCAAAGTGTAACACAAAATGAAAGAGTTACACTTTCTCAGTAAAACAGCTTAAATTTACCTTTTAATGGCGAACAATCCTAACTTAAATATCTTAATTAAGGTAAAGTAATTAACATTGCGTTAACCACTTTGCAATTGAACATTCAATTGTTTTAGCTTTATTTAATACCGTAAGTGTAACGATTACGTATTAACGTTTACTTACTAAATTTGTTTATGGAAATTGAATCTATGCCAACAACCCCTCCTGAATCACAACACGTTTTAGTTTTAAATTGTGGTAGCTCTAGCTTAAAGTTTGCCATTATTGATGCGAGCGATGGTCACGAAATCATTTCAGGCCTTGCTGAACGCTTAGGCGACAAAGCGCCCTCTATTAAATACAAATTTAATGGTGCTAAAACAGTTATCGACTTAGCGGCTAATCAAGCACATGCTGAGGCTATAAATACGCTTGTAAGCTTAATAAAAGATCACAACTTAGACGATCAACTTATCGCAGTGGGCCATCGTGTTGTACATGGCGGCGAGCACTTTACGCGATCGGTATTGATTGACGAAAAAGTAATTGCAGGCATTACACAGTCTGCAACGCTTGCGCCGCTTCATGGGCACGCTAATTTACTAGGTATATCGTCGGCGCAGGCATCGTTTGAAGGTTTGCCACAAGTCGCGGTGTTTGATACTGCATTTCACCAAACTATGAATGAAGTTGCCTTTCTTTACGCTCTTCCATATAAGTTGTACACCGAGTTTGGTGTTAGGCGTTATGGTTTTCACGGCACAAGTCATTTTTATATTGCAGGGCAAACAGCAAAGTTACTTGAGCAACCTATCGAGCAAAGCAATTTTATTAGTGCCCACTTAGGTAACGGTTGTTCTGTATGCGCTATTAAAAATGGTAAGAGTGTTGATACCAGCATGGGACTAACGCCTCTAGAGGGGCTGATAATGGGCACACGTAGCGGCGATATTGACCCTGGTTTATTTAACTTTTTAACCACTCAACTTGATTACACAGCCCAGCAAATTGATAACCTACTAAATCAAAAAAGTGGCTTGTTAGGTATTAGCGAGCTTTCTAACGATTGCCGTACCATTGAAGAAGCCGCTTTGGCCGGGAATAAAAAAGCGATACTCGCAATTGAAATGTTTTGCTACCGACTTTCAAAACAAATCGCGGCGTATATGGTGCCATTACAGCGCCTTGATGCTGTTATATTTACTGGTGGTATTGGTGAAAACTCAGATATTATTCGTGAAAAAGTAATTACACAACTTGCCTTTTTAGGCATTAATTGTAATCCGCAAGCCAACCTCAATGCGCGCTTTGGTCAAGAAGGCGTTATTAGCTGTAAAAATTCACACGTCAAAGCAGTAGTAATGCCAACTAATGAAGAATGGGTTATTGCCCTTGATGCTGCAAATATTGTAAAGGAGCTTTAATATGGCACGTCGTATTATGTTAATTCCTGTTTCTACCGGTGTGGGTTTAACGTCGGTATCAGTTGGTTTAGTGCGTGCACTTGAACAAAAAACAGTTAAAGTTAACTTTTTTAAACCAATAGCTCAGCCACGTTCAGGTGAAACAGGCCCTGAAAAATCAACGCAAATAGTCACTCAAGGCTCACCTATTAACCCACCAATGCCTTTTGCACTTGATTATGCTGAGCAAATGATTGGCGACGGTAAAGGTGATGACCTACTAGAGGAAATTGTTGAACGCTTTGAAAGTAAAATAAACGACGACGAAGTCGCTATTATTGAAGGTATGGTACCTACTCGTCGCCAACCTTATGCTGGGCGTGTAAACCGCGAAATTGCGCAAACACTCGGCGCCGAAATTGTATTTGTACTTACCCCAGGTAATTACACCATTACTCAAATAGAAGACCGCCTTGAAATTGCAGCAGGTAACTATGGTGGTATCGATCACCCTCGCGTACTGGGCTGTATTTTTAATAAAGTAAATGCGCCACTTGATGAAGAAGGTCGTGCACGCGCCGATTTAGTCGATGCCTATAAACCTGAAGAGCTTGAAAACGAGTTAAATCGTTTAGCATCCCTACCTATTTTTAAAAAAAATCCGTTTATGTTACTTGGTGCAATCCCGTGGGATTTTGACTTAGTAGCGCCGCGCGTAAAAGACTTAAGCGCATACTTAAAAGCCACGATTATTAACGAAGGCGATATGCTTCATCGTCGTCTGCGCCGTATTACTTTTTGTGCTCGTACGGTTTCAAATATTTTAAATTATTTTACGCCAGGCGCTTTATTAGTAACACCGGGCGATCGCTCTGACATACTTGTTGCTGCGTGCTTATCTGCTATGAACGGCACTAAACTTGGCGCTATATTACTCACCGGTGGTTTTGAGCCAGAGCCACGTATTATGGCCTTGTGTGAGCAAGCCATGCAAACCGGTTTGCCAATACTCGCAACCGATGCAGACACGTGGCGTACATCATTACTACTGCATAACTTTAATATGGAAGTACCAAATGATGATGACCAACGTATTGAAAAAGTAAAAGATCACAACGCAGAGCATATCAATTCAAGCTGGCTAGATACTCTAGCTAAAAGTGTAGGTAAAACTCGTAAGTTATCACCACCCGCATTTCGTTACTTACTTACCACTAAAGCGCGTAAAGCAGGTAAAACTGTGGTTCTACCAGAAGGTAATGAACCTCGTACAATTAAAGCGGCTGCTATTTGTGGTCAACGCGGAATTGCTAAAACTATATTACTAGGCGATCGCGAAGAAATAATGCGTATTGCACAGCAGCAAGGTATTGAGCTAAACGAACATGTAAGTATTATCGAGCCAAAAAGTATTATTAATGATTATATTGCGCCTATGGTCGAAATTCGTAAAAGCAAAGGCCTAACTGCCGTAGTAGCACAAGAGCAACTACAAGATAACGTCGTACTCGGTACAATGATGCTTGAGCAAGGTAAAGTAGACGGTTTAGTATCGGGCGCAGTAAACACTACGGCAAATACAATTCGCCCACCACTGCAATTGATTAAAACAGCACCAGGGTCATCACTAGTATCATCTGTATTTTTTATGCTACTGCCTGACCAAGTATTAGTTTACGGTGACTGTGCGATTAACCCAGACCCTAATGCTGAACAACTTGCAGACATAGCGATTCAATCTGCCGACTCTGCAGCTGCATTTGGCATAGAGCCGCGTGTTGCCATGATCAGCTACAGCACGGGCACTTCTGGTACAGGTGCCGATGTTGAAAAAGTACGTGAAGCCACAAAAATAGCAAAACAAAAACGTCCTGATCTAATTATCGACGGCCCACTACAATACGATGCCGCTATAATGGAAAACGTAGCACTTAAAAAAGCACCTAACAGCCCTGTAGCCGGTAAAGCGACTGTATTTATATTCCCAGATTTAAATACGGGTAATACCACGTATAAAGCAGTACAACGTAGTGCCGACTTGATAAGTATTGGCCCTATGCTGCAAGGTATGCGTAAACCTGTAAACGATTTAAGCCGTGGTGCATTAGTTGATGATATTGTGTATACAATCGCCTTAACTGCCATTCAGGCAGCTCAAACAGAAGCGCTAATTACTCATTAAACGTAACGTGTGCTTTTTATAGCCTAGCTATTATTTATTTAATAATTAACTAGTTAGGTTATTTATACCCTGCAACCCCCATACTTATCCACAGAAATTGTGGGTAAGTTTTTACTCCCTTCTTTTATCTACTTATTTACTGCTGAGTTAGTCGTTGTTACACCTTTAATTTAAAGCCAATAATCTATACTATAAAGCTATCAATATTGCTGTTCGCAGGCTTTTAATGTCAAAACAAACATTACAATTACACAGCACCATTTTATCTATACACAGTTTAGATGTAGATGCCGACATACCTGCGGCACTTTTAAAGCAATCTTTGTTTTTTATTTCTAAAACCCATGATGAACTTTCAATTGTATGCCCAAGCGATTTTGAAGTAAAAAGCCTGGATACCGAACCCGACTGGCAAGCTTTAGAGGTTGTAGGTCCACTTGGCTTTTCGTTAACCGGAATTATGGCTAATATTTCAGGGGTATTAGCGCGCGCTAAAATTTCTATCTTTTCAATTTCAACCTACGATACTGATTATATTCTCATAAAAAAACACACTGCAGAAAATGCTATTTCCGCTTTAAAAAAAGAGGGTTATAACGTGGTGGGAAACTAACTTATGAAAGCTCAAAAAATTGACTATTTAGCTCAAAATAAAACGCCTCTTAATGCAATAAATATAACCAGCCCATTTACAGGTAAAGTAATTGCACTGAAAGAGCATCCAGAACCTTTTTTTCGTTTTGGCACTCTGGGCCCAGGTATTATGGTGCAACTAACAAGTCATAAAATTTTAGCACCGTTTGATGGAACTTTATTACAAGTAAAAAATGCAGGTACTGAGTTTATTCTACAAGCTAACAATGGTTTAAAAACCTTGATTAACTTAACTATTTTTGATTCGCAATCAATTACGCATACCCATATTGCGCAACTCAATGGTAGCAAAATATGCAAAGGTCAACGCCTTGCTTATTTTGATTTACGAGAACTTGATACTCCAATGCTTGCTAGTTTAATTTTACTAAACGGCCATAACCTTAGCACATTTCATTACTCGCATTCGCATGTAAATGCGGGTGAAGACACACTATTAACTATTATTAAGAAGAACTAGATTTATGATCACTCTATACGGCATTAGCAACTGCGATACGATAAAAAAAGCTAAAAAACATTTAACTGATAACAACATCGAATTTACGTTTCATGACTACCGCAAAGATGGCGTAAATGAGCAAATGGTGAGTGAATTTGCAGACAAGCTCGATTGGGAACAACTCGTTAATAAACGTGGAACAACTTATCGCGCATTAACTGATGAGCAAAAACAAAGCCTAACTAAAGAAAGTGCTATCCCATTGTTGGTTGAACAACCTGCCATGATCAAACGTCCAGTACTGGTAAACAATGGCAGTTACCATTTAGGTTTTAAAGCAGCCCAATACGACGAGATTTTTAAATAATGACTAATGACGTAATTCAACTCGCCCAAGCGCTAATCCAACGTGAATCGGTAACGCCCGAAGATGCTGGCTGCCAACAAATGATGAACGATCGCCTTGCTGCGGTTGGTTTTAATATAGAATCATTATTTTTTACCGACACACTTAATACTTGGGCTCGAAAAGGCACACAATCGCCGCACTTTTGTTTTGCTGGTCACACCGACGTTGTACCAACAGGCCCTGAAAAAAATTGGCAACACCCGCCGTTTTCAGGATTAATAAAAGACGGCCTACTGCACGGGCGTGGTGCTGCCGATATGAAAGGCTCATTAGCCGCAATGCTTGTAGCAACCGAACGTTTTGTTACTAAACATCCAGATCATAAAGGCTCGATTTCTTTTTTAATCACCTCTGACGAAGAAGGACCTTTTGTAAACGGGACCACTCGCGTAATTGATACGCTAGAGGCACGTGGTGAAAAAATTGATATGTGCCTAGTAGGCGAACCCTCATCACGAGATGTATTAGGCGATGTTGTTAAAAATGGCCGAAGAGGCTCACTTACCGCTTACCTAACGGTTAAAGGCGTACAAGGTCATGTTGCCTACCCACATTTAGCACAAAACCCAATTCATCTAGCAACGCCTGCACTTACTGAGCTTAGCCAAACGGTGTGGGATAACGGAAACGAATACTTCCCTGCTACCAGCTTTCAAATTTCGAATATTAATGGCGGTACAGGTGCTGGTAACGTGATCCCGGGTGATCTAGAAGTACAGTTTAACTTTAGATTTAGCACGCAAGTAACACATGAGCAATTACAACAGCGTGTAAATGACATTCTACAAAAGCATAACTTAAATTATGAATTAAGTTGGATAGTAAATGGCTTACCTTTTATTACCGAGCACGGGCCGCTTGTTGATGCCACTGTTACAGCTATTAAATCAGTAACCGGTTTAACCACGAATCTAGAAACTACCGGCGGCACATCTGACGGTCGCTTTATTGCACAAACAGGCGCTAAAGTAATTGAACTTGGCCCACGTAACGCCACTATTCATAAAGTAGATGAATGCGTAAGTACCGATGATTTAATAGCCCTTACCGACATTTACGAGCAAATACTAGAGCAACTTTTAACATAATGGATGTAACTAAACCAACACCAATAATGTGTATCACAGGGCAAAGTGATACACATTTAACTGATATACAAAATCATCGCTTGCACAGCGCTATTATCAGCGACTTTTTAGCGCTGCAAAGTGCAGCACAAAAAGCAGGATTTGAGCTTACTATTGCCTCAAGTTTTCGCGACTTTAATCGTCAATCAATTATTTGGAATAATAAGTTTTTAGGTATTCGA
>NZ_PJBR01000240.1:0-10189 GCF_002863625.1 Pseudoalteromonas sp. MelDa3
GCCTACTTCGCCGGTGCCATCTGGGCGGCATACTTTAATAGTATCGCCCACTTTAACCTGGCGAATAGTTGGACGAGGTATCGGTAAACCAACAGCTACTTCCGGACAAAACCGTGTGTATTCAACGTGTTTACCTAGCTCATCCATACAAAAATTTGACTTTTTATGTCCTGTGTCAAATCTAACTTTTTCGCCTGCTAAGCAGGCGCTTATACCTATTTTTATTATATCTGTATGCATATATTCTCTTAGTAAATCAAATTACCTATTGGATTAAGTAACTTGCTGAAGCCCTTATTAAAATGTAGCGCACTACTGACAACTGTAAAGCATAAACATCCATCTTTCGTTAAAGGTGTATGTTGATGACTACCATCTTGCCAAATAAAGTCGCCTGGTACGTAATTACCATCTTCATCACTAAACTCACCGTCTAATAGTAAAGTAACTTCAAATCCGGTATGTGTATGCTCAGGAATTTCGCCACCGGCATCAATATGTAGCAAGCTAGAACGCAGCGCACCATCATCAAGCGAAACGCGAGATCGTGCCAGTTTACCAACTTGTGTAAATTTGCTATGAGAAATACGTGTTAAAGCACGTGGAAGCTGATAGTCATGCTCATTCACTTTAATAGATACAGGCTCTACTTCGTAAACTTCATCGATAGAATCATCAGAAATGATCATATCGAGAACATTTAATTCAAACTCTTCAAGTAAATCAGATTTCTCAGTTTGAGGTTTCTCAAATTGAGCAGGCTCTTCACTAAATAATGCATTTGCATTACTTGCTTCAATTTTAGCTACTTTAGCTTGGCACACAGGGCACATGTCTACGTGAATAGAAACGGCTAAACTCAATGATGTAGCAAGTGATGCATCGCAATACTGTGTCAGTAAAGTTTCACTCGGGTGATGTTTAATCATGCTGATCTCCCATTTCATTACGTAATTTTTGCAAGGCCAAACGTAAACGTGATTTTACCGTGCCTACTGGAATATTAAGTTGATGTGCAAGTTGCTCTTGCGACATATCTTGAAAATAAACGCCTCTTACCACTTCGCGTTGAGCAATTGGTAATTTGTCTAAATAGCGCTTAATTTGCTTATCTTCTAAATGATCACTGTATTCGTGATGCGTATCTTGTGTGTCGTTTAGTAACGGCCAAATATCTTCGCTTATATTTTCTTCTTTATTACTTTTCATTTTACGAAGCATATCGAACGACGCGTTACGCATAACGGTATAAACCCACGTAGTCGCAGCGCCTTTTTCACTATGATACAAATGTGCTTTACGCCAAACAGAGGTTAGCGTTTCTTGCACAAGCTCCATGGCTTGAGCTTCAACACCAAACTGCTTTATTCCAAAGCGTTTAATTTTTGGCGCAAAGTATTCAAATAAATAAGAAAACGCTTTTTTGTCGCGTGATTGCGCAACATCTATAAGCGCTTGCATGAGCTCTTTACTCGGCGTTTCTGGCATGGCAGTGTACTTACCTGTATTAGGTTCACAACGTGGTGACTGTTGTTGACTTACCATAATAATTTATCCCGTTATTGCTTTTGTATTGAGTAATACGGGCAATAATTAATTTAGGATCATAAAATTTAGGCAAATTCGTTATTAATCACAGTATGGAGGAAATTCAGTAAGTTATCAAAATTCGTTTCAAATGCAAGTTGCTGTTTTTTCTCAATAGAAACAGGTAGGAGTTCAAGCCAACGTGCTGCAATCCAAGGAAGCTTGTCAAAATGAGTTTTCTTGTACAACAAATTAAGTTCCGGATTACCTTGAAACACGTTTTTAAGCGCGTCGTGTAATAGGTAATGTTCACCAATTTGGTTGTTAGAATTTTTGTACCAATACGGCGTATTACAAGGCGATACTAGGCCATGACGTAATTCGTCTTCGTCTTGATAAACATCATTAATTTGCACATTTTGCGATGCAAATACATCAATTAATAATACATCGTTATCATCTTGGTCAAAATCAATAATATCAACAAGGCAACCTTGGGCGCTTATATTAAAAGGCGTGTCATGCTCAAACGTACAAAGCACAAACCCTGTATTATTTTTTAATGCGGTTTTAACCATATTTAAATAGCGAGGCTCAAATATGCGTAATCGCGTATAACCTTCAGGTAACATAAAAATGGGTAATGGAAAAATCGCACGTTTCATAAAGTCTACTTATTTCAAACACTCTGCCTTTATTTACGTGCGCTTTTGCTAAGTCGATCAGCTTTGTATGAATCGAATTAATTACCAGCTATATAATTGGCTAAAGATTAAACCAACCTCCCATAGCTTTAAACACTTGAACCGAGTAATAAGCGCTAATCATACTGACTACGGGTGCTAACATTAATGCAAATAATCCAAGTTCACTGCTCATTGTTTTAATCCTTTAAATAATTTATTTTGCGTTTTTTATACTAGTGTCAGTATTTTTAAGCGTTGTGCTATCTGTTAAAACGGGCTCATCTAATAAACCCTCTAAAACAGTTTTAGCATCAAAATAAAGCGTCTCCTTTAGTGATTTTTCAAGCTCGATTGTGGTTTGCTTAACATAGCTTGCTACACTTTGAGTTAATATATCAGTTACATCTAGGTCCACTTCTGTTGCGTGTACTTGCGCAGAACCTAATACTAATAAACTTGCCATAGCGATTTTAATTGAATGTTTCATAATGGTATTCCTTGTTTGTGTATTGTTTAGACGTAGTTACATACTCAAGGGTTGTGCCAACATAAAATAAATTATAAGCAACTGTAATTAAACAACTTTACATGCGCCACTTTAATTTAAAAAATTCATATCTCGTTAATTTAACCATTTAATTTAATTTTTTGACTACTTTTTAGTTAATAAATAAAAGGGTTTAAATGTATTAATACCGTCACACTAAATACATTTAGCGTTTATAAAAACGTCATATCTACCCGCTAAAGTGCACACCACTATAAATAATTTAAAAAGTGCAGTATGACTCTTTCATCACGTCGAAATTTTTTAAAAACCTCAGCAGCAAGCATATTTACCGTCGCAGTATCGAGTGCCATTACAGGTTGTGCTCAAACATTAATAAACAAACCTCTATCGGCTATTGAATTTAAACACGGTGTAGCGAGTGGCGATCCGCTTAGTAATGCTTTAATAATTTGGACACGTGCAACCACTTCTCAATCAAATTTTGAAGTTACTGTTGCTTGGGAACTGGCAAGTGACTCTCAATTTAAAAACATTATTCGTAGCGGGCGCGAACAAACAGATAAAAGCCGAGACTTTACAATAAAAATAGACGTACAAGAACTTACTCCAAACACAGAGTACTTTTATCGGTTTATGGGTTTGAATACACAAAGCCCTATTGGCCGTGCTAAAACACTACCAATAAATAACATTGAACAAATTAAAATAGCTGTTGTGTCGTGCTCAAACTACCCTGCTGGGTACTTTAATGCCTACACAGATGCCGCTAAGCAAAAAGATTTAGATGTAGTACTGCATTTGGGAGATTACATTTACGAATATCCAATGGGCGGATACGCTACCGAAAATGCTGAAAAAATTGGCCGCCAATTAGCAGCCGATAACAGCGGTGAAATTATTACCCTTAGCGACTATCGTAAACGCTATGCTATTTACAGAACAGACCAAGGCTTACAAGCACTTCACGCTGCAGCGCCTTTTATCGCAATATGGGATGATCACGAAGTTACTAACGATACCTATAAAAGTGGTGCTGAAAATCATACCCCAGATGAAGGTGACTTTTTTAAGCGTCGCGCAGCAGCTATTCAAGCCTATTACGAATGGCTGCCAATTAGACCGCCTATGGGCGAACAAAGCCCGCAAATATATCGCACCTTCGATTTTGGTAATTTAATAAGCTTGCACATGCTAGATACGCGCGTAATAGCACGCGATAAACAACTCGCTTACAGCGACTATAAAAACCCCGAGACCAAGCAAATGGATGTTGCGCGCTTTGCCAGTGATTTAAATAATCCAAATAGGCAGTTACTAGGTAACACACAACTAAACTGGCTTACGAGTGCAATAACTAAATCAAATGCAAAATGGCAAATATTAGGCCAGCAAGTATTGATGACTAAAATGTGGCTACCTACTGAAATATTCTCGCAATCCGATCGCACTAAAATACCTCAGGTGTTAAAAGAGCTTGTTACCATTAAAAAAGCAGTGTTAGCTAATAAAGCGGTAACACCCGAGCAACTCGCACGCGTAAATACTTTAATGCCTTATAATTTAGATGCGTGGGATGGTTACCCAAGCGAGCGCGAAGCATTATACAAAAGCATTACCGCATTAAATAAAAAGTTAGTCGTGGTTGCAGGTGATACGCACAATGCGTGGCATGGCACATTAAAAAATGCAAAAGGCGAAAGCGTAGGAGTAGAGTTTGCAACACCTGGTGTTACATCCCCGGGTATGGAGCATTATTTAGCGCTTAATACAGCACAAGCAAAGCAAATGGCTGACTCGCTTTCATTGTTAATAAACGATTTAAACTATTGTGACTTATCACACCGTGGATATATGTTACTGACGATTACTAAAGAGCAAATCACAACCGATTGGCGCTATATAGATAACATAAACTCCCCAAGCTATAACATAGTTAACCAGCATCAAAGTGTTTATAAAGGCTAATACTTTTAGAAAGAAGGTAAATGTATTATTTACCTTCTTTGTATATTTTATAAAACGTGCTTAATTACAAGTATAAAGAAGCGTCCACGAAGCATCACTTCCTGGAAGGCTATTTGTATACCAATTTGCGCTGTATGCATTGCCTTGATATTGCATTTTATCGTCGGTGTTATTGTGAGTAAACGGGCCACCTGAGTAATCTTTGTTCACCCAATTAGGGTATGTATTAATGCCATTACAATCGGTTGAACTTACAACACTGCATCCATTTGTATCAACACTTGTACCAGCGGGTGTATCTGGGCACTGATCAATATCATCATTCACACCATCGTTATCCGCATCGCTTTGTGGTTCAACTACTTCAATAACGCAACCTACATTATTAACAGTTTCACCTACTGGTGTATTAGGACATTGATCAACATTATCGCTTATACCATCGGCATCGCTGTCAGTTACTGCACAACCAATACTATCAACCGTTGTACCTGCGGGAGTATTATTGCACTGATCAAGGCTGTCACTTACGCCATCCCCGTCGCTATCTAAATCAACATTGTTACTACCACCACCCCAACCTTGAATGATCTCTTTAACTTTAGAGCCTGACGCGGTTAGTGAATTCCAACTACCGCCTGGAGTAAATAACGATGCACCTTCGTTTTTATCGTTTAAAGCCCAGTTAGCGTGGCTAATATTGTTTGTTTTAAAAAATGCCATCCATGCATCGGTTTCATTGATATTAACACCACCATTGCCATCAGCATTGACTGTTCCCCACTCTGTGGCGAATAGTGCAATGCCGTTATCGAGTGCTGTTTGTGCTTTATTTCGATACGATTGACCATGCGTGCCAGCATAAAAATGCAGAGTGTAAGCAATATTGGCACGATCAATTGGGTTTTGTGATGCCACATCAACATCTTGCGACCACGTAGGCGTTCCAACCACAATTAAGTTATCAGGATCGATTGCTCTAATTTTATCAATAACTGTTTCTGCATAAGGCTTAATATCGTTAACCCACGAGATTTGTAACGGCTCGTTATAAATTTCATAAATAACATTGTCGTACTGCCCATATTTGGTCGCTACGTCTTCAAAAAAGCGAACTGCAGTTGCTTGATCGGTATGTGCTTCATGGCTATGAAAATCAATAATAACGTACATATCTTCGCTAATAGCTGCGTTTACAACAGTATCAAGACGGCTCATATTGCCCTCCCAATCAAAGTTCAAACTACCACCAGTACTCGTACCATGACCAATAGCTGCACGAATTAATGTTGCATTAAATTCAGTTTTTGCCTTTGCTACTGTTTCTGCTGTGTAAAATTTTTCAGCGCCCCACCCCGTATTACTCCAAAATAGGCTAGGTCCTGCAAAGCTTGTGCTTTCCCCACCCGCAAGAATTTGATTCCCACTCACCGTTAACTTCTCAACAGCGGCATTGGCCATTGTTGAGCATCCTAATAATAAAGCTAACGATAAGCTCGCCACTTTAAAATCCTTTCTTTTGTGATTATTTGAACTGTTATTCATCGTATTTCCTTAAATTGAAATTATCAGTCGTCATTGCTTGACGTAATAAATTGACACCAAACCAATACTTAATAGTCAAATAAAGTTAATTTGGCGAGCAGAAAGTACCATTTATTTATTAACATTAAATGAATAAAGAGGTACAAAGATAAGGATTTTAATTAACTAAATATCAACAAGTGAGCTATTTAACGAGGTTTGAGGATTTTACTGGGTATATACAGGAATTTACACGATGTTTACATGATGCGGGCAAAAAACCTCGGTTACAAAAAATATGTATAAAAATGAAAAGGCGATAATAATAATTATTACCGCCATCAATAATAGCTAAATATCAGGGATAAATATGCGGGAAGAAAATTAATAAGCCAACCAAACCGAGTTCTGATTAAGTGGCTTATTTTTTAGTGGGCAGCGCTTTTCTGCCCAAACGGTATGCATCCATCATGCTCAGCACCCAAATTATAATCATTAAAGGTACATACTTATATTCAGCGAGTTGAGCGCAAGCGTCAGATGGTTGTTGCGCGGCTTTTAAAATGGCGGTAACCGACATGGGGATTTTTCCGTTTACAATTTCATTTGCAGTACACTGTGCAATCGCAAATATATCTTGAAAGGTTAAAATTAAAAGAACAGAAAATACACCCGCAAAAATAGCGCCTATAAGGTGTTTTTTTAGAGAAAAATGCCCCGCTCCAGGATAAACAATGGCGGTAAGTAAAGCAGCTTTTAGATCTTGTTTCATTTTTACCTAATATAAATTCACTTTAACGTGATCACATAAAAAAGCCACTTTGCAGTGGCTCAATTAAAATATCAAGTAGTTAAATGTATTATTGTCCACCAAACCCGAGAGTTAACTCAATACCAACAAAACGAGGTGCCCCTGCAACAAATGTTGGGTTGCCAAATCCCCCTCCAGTATTACCTGCATCAACTAAATACTCTTTATCTAATAAGTTACTGGCAAATACACTAACGGCCCAATCATCATCACTTGCAATTCCTAAGCGCGCACTGACTAATCCAAGCCCAGGTTGGCTAATATCTAAGCCTGATATTGGCGCATTTGCTGGCTCAAAATACACTTCAGAGCGGTAGCTATATATTAAAGAGCTCGTTAAATTAAGTGAGTTCGACAATTCTGTTGAATAAAACAGCCCCGTACTAAACGTCCACTCTGGTTGTAATCTAAATTTATTGCCTGCGAGGTTACCGTTATTGCTGTCATCATCTATTTCAGCATCAAGGTAAGCCGCATTGGCAAATACCTCAAACTCATTATTAATTAACGCCCTTACTTCAGCCTCTGCGCCAACATTAGTGGCAGAGCCCGCATCTGCAGAAAACGCAACGCCTTCATCATCCTGTAACGTAACCTGAAAGTTAGAGTAATCTTGATAAAATACAGCGACAGAGTAATCTAAACGCCCGTCAAGCGCTTTGCCTTTAATACCGGTTTCGTAGTTCCAAATAATTTCCGCTGGGACTTCTGATATAGAAGCTTCGACATTCCCTTGTTCATCGTTAGCCGAACTTACTTCAAGTACTTCCGAACGACGCCCTTTTGAAATAGTCGCATACATATTTGTAGTAGGGTTTATTATATAAAGCGCATTAAAACGTGGCAGCCAATCATCATAATCAGCATCGCCATAGAATGTTTCACCATTTGTATCAACCGTAAACAATGGCGCTTGTGTTAAAACACTATTGGGTGCTGCAGAGCTATAACCACTGCGCTTTTCTTCTTTTATATAACGAAGACCCGCTGTTAACTCTAATGCTTCAGTAGTAGCATAAGTTACATCAGCAAACGCTGAGTACGCTTTGTTTTCACCATAGTTTGTAAACTCTAGTGAATATGGCAACTCGTTTACTACACCACCTGTTAATGCTGGCGTTAAAATATTAACGCTACCATCATTATTAATACAAGGAACACCTGAACCCAATACGCCTAAGCAATTTAAAAATATAGACTCCTCTGTACTAAATGGAACACGCTGGCTACCATCTTCTTCAAAATAACTCACACCAAAAATACTAGTAAACTTATTCTGCGTATAAACAGCGCGTAATTCTTGGCTAAATTGATCGCCCTCAGCAGCTTCTGCAAATTCTAAAAACCATGCTTGCGTACCATCAGCATCAAACACTTCTAAAGAGTCAAAGTTACGCCCTGCAGTAATTGAGGTGATTGTTAAATCGTTACTTACATCCCAATTTACAGTCAAATTTAAATCGTTAACTGTGCGATCCACACCTAAGTCTTTTTTTCCAAACACAGACTCTGCATACGGACTACCTGGCATTTCAACAAAGCTATATGGACTTATATCACCACCGGTTGGTGCATAAAGCCCATTTTTAAAAGATGTACCCGAGTCATCATTTTTTTCATACGTATACACCAAATCAATCGTTACATCGTCACTAGGTGTAATACGTAAAGACGGACGATAAGAAAAACGCTCAATAGCATGCATATCATCTTGCTTAAACCCAGCCGGATTTTGGGAGTTACTATCTCCTGCAATATTTTTTATAAACCCATCACGTTCACGATAAGTAAAAGCAACACGGCCTTGCAATAAATCATTGCCACCCGTTACAAAGCCACTAGCACCTTTGGCCGAGTAATTACCAACGGATGCTTTTAATTGAGCCGAAAAATCTTTTTCTGGTTTACGTGTTGCTACACTAATAGCACCTACAGAAGCTGCTGTTCCAAACAGTGTCGCTTGTGGTCCCTTAACAACTTCAATCCCTTCTACATCAAAAAGCTCAAAGTATGAGCCACGAGAGCGTGATACATCTGCTCCGTTATAATAAATAGACACACGAGGGGATGATTGAGACGACCCACTATCAGACGTAATACCACGAATTACAAAGCCCGGGTTGTTAGGGCTTTGCTCTTGAATAACAAGCCCTGGTGTTATTTCAGATAAAGTGTCTAGTTCACCTATACCCAAGCTTTCTAAAAAGTCGCCATCGTAGGCGCTTATTGTTACGGGCACATCTTGTATTGATTGCGCACGCTTTTGAGCAACAACCACTATTTCATCAAGTTCTTTATTTATGGTTTGATCTGCAAAACTATTTGTTGATGTAACGCAAATCATCGCCACAGACAATTTAGTAAGTTTAAGAAAAGGCCGTGTTGTTAATTTATTTTTCATGTTTTTCACTGTTCGTCCGGTTAATTGTTTTTAGGAATTACCAGTAATCTAACGAACTATTACGACTTTTTTACGTCTTATTAATTACGCATTGGTTAAATTGATGTTTCAACTTTATGAAAAACAATAAATTATTGTATTCATATAAAAATTATAATATTGAAAAACTCAGCGTACACTTGTACACTAAAATTCATTCAAATAGTGGTAGGATCTGTCATGTCGTTAGAAGCGCCCTATTCTAAAAAAGAAGAACAACTAAACGTAATTAGCCATGCACTTGGTATTGTATTTGCCGCATTTGTTATGTGGGATTTATTTAGCCAAGCCACCAGCACTAAAGCGTATGTAAGTACTGTAATCTATGGCAGCAGTCTATTTGTACTGTTTTTGTCGTCCACTTTGTACCATGCCAGTATTCAACCGCGCTTAAGAGCCTTTTATAAAAAGTGCGATCACTGCGCCATATACTTATTAATTGCCGGCACCTACACTCCCTTTTTATTAATCTCATTAACTGGTGCTTGGTCATGGGCCACACTTACATTTATTTGGGCGGTGGCACTAGCAGGCGTTGCGTACAAAGTATTTGTAAAAAACGGTAATAAAAAAATATCACTCGCCACCTACTTGCTCATGGGTTGGTTTGCACTGGCTATAGTGTATCACTTTATTTCTAGGTTGAAGTTAAAACACCTTACTGGGTTCTTGGCGGGCGCATTTTTTAATGGTTTGGTAACTTTTTTTACAGCCGTTAAAGCAAC
>NZ_PJBR01000241.1:0-10052 GCF_002863625.1 Pseudoalteromonas sp. MelDa3
AACAAGAGATGTGTCGAACAGACAGTACTTATGCAGAGTATTTTGCGTAGTAACGGTGAGTTTTATAATTATAGGAATTCATTAAACTGCAGACGCAAAAAATCACTCGATAAAGAGTGCTATTTTGTTTTGAATTTTTAGATATTTAATTTCAGTGGTTGCGGGAGCTTGAGTTTGTAAAAAGCGAACCGACGACCTTCGCTTACTTGTGCAAAGTGTTTTGCGCAGTAACGGTGAGTTTTATAATTATAAGAATTTATTAAACTGCAGACGCAAAAAATCACTCGATAAAGAGTGCTATTTTGTTTTAACTTTTTAGGTATTTAATTTCAGTGGTTGCGGGAGCCGGATTTGAACCGACGACCTTCGGGTTATGAGCCCGACGAGCTACCAGACTGCTCCATCCCGCGCCTGAAATTTGTAGACTTGTTTAAAGTTGCTTACATTACAACTTGGCTTCCAATTAAAGAATTGGTTGCGGGAGCCGGATTTGAACCGACGACCTTCGGGTTATGAGCCCGACGAGCTACCAGACTGCTCCATCCCGCGCCTGTATATTTTAAGTCTATCGACTACTTTATTTTATCTCTTAAGCTAGAGTTTACAGTAACCAAATCTTATAAAAAATTGGTTGCGGGAGCCGGATTTGAACCGACGACCTTCGGGTTATGAGCCCGACGAGCTACCAGACTGCTCCATCCCGCGCCTGTAATTTCTTTAAAACATTTTCGTAATATTTACGAGCCTGCCTTGAAGAGAGCGCTACTATATAGGAATAAACATTTAATGCAAGGCCTAAACTAATTAAAGTTGTTCAACCGAACAAAAAGCAATCAAATTGCTATTCTACGCTCAACCTTTGATGCGGATTAATCATTTTTTGCCATTCCCAGTCTGGATGTCCCATCACTATAAAGTCAGGGTTCTCAGTACTCTCGCGTTGGTTGTACGTTAGCGGGTTAAATTCTGCATCGGTAATACAACCACCGGCTTCTTCAACAATAACTTGTGAAGCGCCTGTATCCCACTCTCCCGTTGGACCAATTCTTAAAAAACAATCTGCTTTGCCTTCTGCAACAGTACAAGCTTTTAATGAGCACGAACCAATAGCAATAGTTGTAAACTGACTATTTAAATACTGACTCACCGCTTCTATTTTTTGGCGGCGGCTCACTGCAAGCGTCAAGTTCTCTGGCGGCGCTACAGATATTTGCTTATCAATTGAGTTTTCACGTTTAAAGGCACCATTTTTAGCTGTAGCAAAATAAGTCACACCTTTTGCAGGCCAATGAATAACTCCAAGCACAGGATGATTATTTTCAATCAATGCAATGTTTACTGCAAAGTCGCCACTTTCTAAAATAAATTCGCCTGTACCATCCATCGGATCGAGTAACCAATAACGCTGCCAGTCCTGTCTGTCGGCGAGTGCAGGTATAGGTGTTTCTTCCGACATAATTGGGATATCGGGCGCTAAGACTTTTAATCCAGCAACCAGTACGTCATTTGCTGCTAAGTCAGCTTTGGTAACAGGCGTATTATCTGATTTCTCTTGTTGGCCAATATCACCTTTTTTATAAATGGCCATAATTGCATCGCCAGCACGCTCAGCTAATTCAATACACGGTTCGATTAATTTATTCATCGGCAGCTCCAGACGCTAAATACTTATCTAATAATAGCAAAGCTGCAACACTGCGTGCTTCGGTAAAATCTTCTTGGTCTAATAATGACTGCCACTGAGTTAATGGCCACTTAACAACAACAAGCGGCTCTGGTTCGTCGCCAATAAGGGTTTGTGGGTATAATTGCTTAGCAAATAAAATATGCATAGTGGCATTAAAGTAACTCGGCGCCATTGTTACTGTTCTTAATGGTTTAAAATACTCAGCACCAAAGCCAATTTCTTCTTTAAGCTCTCTGTTAGCAGCTTGCTCTGGCGTTTCGCCCGGATCGATTAAGCCTTTAGGAAAACCTAACTGGTAATCGTTTGTGCCCGCACAGTATTCACGTACAAGTAGTAATTCGTTGTCTGCACTTAACGGAACAATCATCACTGCTCCCCGGCCACCGCCGCGAATTCGCTCATACTGGCGCTCTTCGTTATTAGAAAACTTTAGCTCTAAAGACTCCACAGTAAACAGGCGGCTTTTAGCGACAACATTGTTACTGAGGATTTGTGGTGGTGTTGGGTGCTTTTTCTGTGTCATTGGCGTTAATTTGCTATCATGGCAGTTAGTTCAATAATAAACCTTATAAGTTGAAATTCCTATGTTAAATTGGTCAAAAATCGATACCGTTTTGCTCGACATGGATGGAACATTACTCGATTTACATTACGACAGTCATTTTTGGCTTAACGTTATTCCTCAACAACACGCATTAGCAAGGGGCATTAGCCTAGATGCAGCTAAAGCAGATATTTTAAAACGCTATCAAGCTGTGAGCGGTCAAATACAGTGGTATTGTTTAGATTATTGGGAGCAGCAATTAAGCTTGCCTATAATGGAGCTTAAACGAGAGTCTCAGCATTTAATTAAAATGCGCGAAGACGTACCTCATTTTTTAACTGAGCTTAAAAAAGCAGGCAAAGAGTTAATTTTACTTACCAACGCCCACCCTGAGAGTGTCATGCTTAAATTTGAGCATACAGCGATTGATAACTACCTAGATGGCGTAGTGTCGACTCATGAATATGGAGTAAGTAAAGAGCAACAAAGTTTGTGGCACCAAGTACAAAAAGACTTAGGATTTAATAAGCAGCGCACTTTGTTTGTAGATGACAGTGTGCCGGTTTTGAATGCCGCACGAGAATACGGCATTGAGCACTTACTTGCAGTTGCTAACCCAGATAGCCAACAACCACATAACGAAATAGCCGATTACCTAAGTGTTACCGACTATCGTAAGATTATCTAACTCAACTTACGTGACTTAAATTTTTGGGTAACGCGCTTCTAGCCCTTGATATACTAACTTTGCAAAATCTGCATGTTCTGTATCAAGGCTTTTAACTACTTCAACTAAATGCTCGTTATCTTCTTGCCCATTCCATTCTTTAATATAGCTACCATCTTTGTAACCGTGATCTTGGCGGAAAAAGTTTAACGTGTTTTTACCTACGTAGCCGCGATATAAATCATCAATATCCATACCCATTTGCGCCATACAGCCGGCAAAGGCACCTGCATTAAACGTTTTATCTGCAACTGCAGAAGCCGCTAATATCTCTAGTGTTTGTTTAAAGTCATCAGCTTGTTGAGCATTACTAAGCTCAGTTTCAAGTTGCTTTGCTAAGTCTTTATAGCTAGTTTCGCCGTCAATTCTAAGCGATAGACCAAAATGAAAAATATCAACCAACTCTAAAATAACTTGTTCAGTATCTGGTGTTTGTTTTTTCCACCATTTCCAACCATGATGATCCAACATTTCAGCACACTCAACCCAAATAGCGCGGTACCATTCAAACCCTTGAGTAAACCATTGCTCATGTACTTTAGTATTCATGGCGTTTTGCATTTCTAGCATCACTACTAGCTTGTTTAAATTGGCAGACATATCAGTTCCTGTCGTTTTGATTGGCGTAATGTTCGTTGGTGTAATAATACAGATAAAATGCTGATTGTGCATTGCTGTATATTTTTATTAGTGTGCTAGTTATGTTTATCGTGACGTCGTAAACTCATGCCATGAATCAATTAAATCAATGAAATCTTCAAAGCCACAACCACTACTTAAGCCATTTTCTTCAAGCGCTAAATCGTCATCTTGATACGCTATTAGGTCTTCGCTGTCTTGATGAAGCGCATGGGCTTCAAATAATGCTTCGTCTTTCGTTAATATTAAATCTATTTCTTGGCCTTTTAGCGTTAGCGGCTCATAGCTTGAACTCACCGATGCAATAAGCGCTTGCACCATGGCTACTTTGTCTTTGCCTATTTCTTCGTTTAGCCAGCGACCAATAATAGCGTGTTCACTGCTTATTTTAATACGTAGCCCACTAATAGGGTCGCGAATAAATTGATATTCCATAGGGTTTGCCTGTAAATCTTTAATTGCGTAATTATATACGTAAACGCCCGTAAACCACAGGACATATAAAGTAAAATAGCGCCACATGGGCGCTATTTTACTCAACTTGAAAACCGTTAACTTCGCGATCTATAACGCGCTGCGTCAATAATCGACCATAAGTAAATAATAGGCACAAGTACAAAGCCTACAAGCACATAAATTAGTGCGTAACTTATTATAATAGCGAGTGCAAAAAATATAGCCGCTAAAATACGCCCTTGCACTAACTGCCCTAAACCAGGAAAAAATATATTACATAATGCTGCGATTACGTTACCGCCAGAACCTTGATCTGCCATACTAACCTCTGTATTTATTTGATTTTATAATTATTTACTTACACACTTTATGCCAATTTATTAAAGCTTACAAATCAAATAGTTAAATTAGTCTAGATTTAGAGAGTTAGTAAATTTTGCTAACTTTAGGTCAAATTAGCAATTTTTGTTATGTGTTTTCACTTTTTTATTCGCTCAATTAATTAGCAAGTTACTCGTTTTGAACACTATTTTATAAATAGCTGTTTATAAAAACAGTATTTTATTTAGCCTAACAAAAACACCTGTTATACTGCCCACAATATTGATTAAAAAGGCGTAACGATGGACGTTTCACAATTACTCGATGGCTTAAATGACAAACAACGCGATGCCGTTGCAGCCCCACTACAAAACATGCTGGTATTAGCAGGTGCTGGGTCTGGTAAAACACGAGTGTTAGTTCATCGTATTGCGTGGCTTATGCAAGTTGAGCAAGCCTCCGCTTACAGTATTTTTGCAGTTACCTTTACTAATAAAGCCGCTAAAGAAATGCGTGGCCGCGTTGAAGAAACACTGAAAGCGCCTGTAGGTGGTATGTGGATTGGTACTTTCCATGGTTTATCGCATCGTATTTTACGTGCTCATCACCGTGAAGCTAATTTACCAGAAGCCTTTCAAATTTTAGACTCTGACGATCAGCTTAGAATGATCAAGCGCTTATTAAAATCGATGAATATTGATGATAAAAAATGGCCCGCTAAGCAATTTGGCTGGTACATAAGCGCCAAAAAAGATGAAGCACTTCGCCCTAAAGATATCCAAGCATACGATATTAATGAGCAAATGATGCTGCGTGTTTACGCCGCCTACCAAGAGGCCTGTGATAGAGCAGGCCTAGTTGATTTTGCTGAAATATTACTACGCAGCTACGAAGTGTTAAAAAATAACCCTACGTTACTGCGTCATTATCAGCAACGCTTTGCACATATGCTCGTAGACGAGTTCCAAGATACAAATACCATTCAATATGCTTGGTTAAAATTACTTGCTGGCGATACTAACAGCATTATGATTGTAGGCGACGATGACCAAAGCATTTATGGTTGGCGTGGTGCTAAAATCGAAAACATTAAACGTTTTTTAACTGACTTTAGCGCAGAAACCATTCGTCTTGAACAAAACTACCGTTCAACCGCGACTATTTTGAAAGCGTCTAACGCATTAATTCAAAATAACTCAGAACGTATGGGTAAAAGCTTGTGGACCGACGGTAACGATGGCGAGCCAATTTCTATTTATGCGGCATTTAATGAGTTAGACGAAGCACGCTTTGTAAGTAGCAAACTACGAAGCTGGTTAAATGCAGGTAATGCCCTACAAGATGCCGCAATTTTATACCGTAGTAACGCGCAATCTCGTGTACTCGAGGAGGCCATGCTGCAAGAAGGCTTAAAATACCGTATTTATGGTGGTATGCGATTCTTCGAACGACAAGAAATTAAAGATGCGTTGTCGTACTTACGCCTAGTGGGTAATCGTCAAGACGATGCCGCGTTTGAGCGTGTAATTAATACGCCAGCACGCGGTATTGGCGATAAAACATTGAGCCATATACGAGATTGTGCTCGAGCAGAATCGTTACCGCTTTGGTATGCCGCAAAAGCAATTGTAGAACAACAGCACTTATCTGGTCGTGCTTCTGGTGCAGTAAGTAAGTTTGTAGAACTTGTTGAACAAATAGAAGATAAAATTAGCGATCTAACTTTGCATGAGCAAGCCAAGTACACAATTCAAACATCAGGTTTGATGGCAATGTACCAAGCTGAAAAAGGTGAAAAAGGCCGTGCTCGCGTAGAAAACTTAGAAGAGCTAATTAGCGCATGTGACCAGTACGAACTTCCTGAAGACGAAGAATACAGCTCGCCTTTACAAGGCTTTTTAGCACATACATCACTTGAGTCAGGTGAAGGACAAGCAGAAGAGCACGAAGATGCCGTTCAAATGATGACACTTCACTCAGCTAAAGGCTTAGAGTTTCCGTTAGTGTTTATGGTGGGCGTAGAAGAAGGCATGTTCCCTTCTCAGCAAAGTAACGAAGAGTCTGGTCGTTTGGAAGAAGAGCGCCGCCTTTGTTATGTAGGCATGACACGAGCAATGGATAAGTTATACATTAGCCATGCTGAGAGTCGCCGCTTATACGGGCAAGAAAAATACCATAGCCCATCACGCTTTTTACGCGAAATACCTGAGGACTGCGTAGAAGAAATCCGTATTAAAACACAGGTTTCTCGTCCACCTGCCGCCGGGCGTTTTAGCGCATCAGTTAGCCATGCCGCATTTGAAGACAGTGGTTTTAACTTAGGGCAACGAGTTTTGCATGCTAAGTTTGGTGTTGGTACCGTACTTAATTACGAAGGCAGTGGCGCGCAATCTCGCGTACAAGTTAACTTTGACGACCTTGGCAGTAAATGGTTAGTAACGGCCTATGCACGATTACAAGCTGTATAAATCTCACCTAAATGAGTTAGAACAACAACTAGCTGGCGCGTATCATCGTCAGCTAGTGTTGATTACCGGCAGCCCTGCTTGGTGTTATGAATTACTTAACTCATTAATAGATGAAAACAATACACTTGTTGTATCAAAGCAGTGCGCGATTAAAAATTCGTACTGGCCTACTCGCACTCACCAAATTTTAGGGCAAGAATTTGCTCATGCTGTTTATAATGGTTTTAGTGGTTTGCACCCTGATAAACTTGCAGCACTTACCGGCACCGTTAAAGCAGGCGGTATACTGTTTTTATTACTGCCCGAATTAAATGATTTAGCCTTTTGGCAAGACCCCTCATTAAGTACAGTGCAATCACACGGTCAGAGTATTGACTACAGTTTATTTAATAATCGTTTCGCGGCTATTATTAAGCGGTTACCCGCTTTTCATTTTAGTGAACAAAATGGCTGTATTAGTAATCTCGTCAGCTCTGTTACGGATAATAAAATTGATTATCTACCACAGCAAAACTGCGTTGAACAAATAGTAAAAGTAGCTAATGGCCGTGCCAACAGACCTTTACTCATTAATGCTGATAGAGGTAGAGGCAAGTCGGCAGCACTTGGCTTAGCTGCCGCAAAATTGACTGATAAAAAAGTAATTATTTGCAGCACTCAGTTTAAAGCGACCCATAGTAGCTTTAAACATTTAGCCAACGAGCTAAGCCTTCAATACAACGCTGAACATAAACAGCTCGCCAACTTGCACTACGTTGCACCTGACGCGTTATTAAATGCATTACCTGAGTGCGATTTATTACTCATTGATGAAGCTGCCGCGATCCCTGTTCCGTTATTGCTAAAAATGCTAGCTCATTACCCTCGTATAGTATTTGCAAGTACACTGGTTGGGTATGAGGGCAATGGTAGGGGTTACACCATTCGCTTTAGTAACTATATAAAAGCGCACTATAAAGCCTCTAAAGTTGTAACGCTTGATGAGCCACTGCGTTTTGCCAAACACGATCCCCTCGAGAAGCACATTCGCACCTTGCTTGCACTCGATGCACAATATAAAGAGTTAAATAGTGAGCAATTAGAGCAGCCAGTTCATAGCGAAATAACTCAGCAATCCCTTGTAAACAATGAGCCTTTACTGCAACAAGTTATTGCCCTGCTTGCATTGGCTCACTATCAAAGTAGTGTAAACGATTTACGCCAACTACTAGACGCACCATCGCAACGAATATTCATCAGCAAAATTAACAATCAATTAGTTGGTGTATGTTTAATCGCAATAGAAGGTGGTTTAAATGAAGAAATTGCTCTACAGGTTATAAGCGGAGAGCGCCGCCCACAGGGTCATTTAATGGCTCAAACCCTCTCACAACTTAGCTTTGATAATGACTACTTAACACAGTTGAGCGCTCGCGTTGTACGAATAGCGATTGATCCGAGTTCTCACAATATGGGTTTTGGTAAAAAGCTACTTAGCTATTGCGAGTCGCAAGTAAAAAGCCAATGTAGTTGGTTTGGTGCAAGCTTTGGCGCAACAGCGCAGCTACTTAACTTTTGGCAAAAACAAGGGTTTGATACCGTAAAACTGGGTTATCAACGCGATAAAAGCACAGCTGAACATTCAGCGCTTGTGGTTAAATGCTTAAGCAATAAAAGTGCAATTATCCAACCTTTGAAAAAGCAGTTTAAAAACGACTTTTTTTATGCTCTTTTGACACATTTTAAAACACTAGATTGGCAACTTGTAAGTATTTTAATTGAAGGATTTAGCGATGAGTTAGTAAGCCCCGAGACTCGCGAACGATTAGCCTTGCTCGTAAACAGTAACTTCACTCAATTTAATATCTCTGCGACTCTCTGGCAGGTAGTGAATCAGTCTCCTTCTTGTATGTCTCAATTAACAGAGTCTGATAAACAACTTTTAATAAAGTTAGTGCTGCAAAATGAATGTAATGAAAAAGTGATTCAACACTTAGGTTTATTAGGAAAAAAGCAGCTTGAGAATCAATTTAAACGTGCCGTAAAAAACCTCACTAGTGCCATCTAATAACTCCTAGTTACCTATCTCTATTAAATCTTATCCATCTTTAAGCTATTTATTTAATTTGTTCTATCCTTAAAGGATTAACAGGTGAATTAAGATAAAGGCATGGAATTAATAAACTTTAAAGTGGGCTGCAAAACAATTTCACTTAAAATACTCGATATTTTATTAACAGAGCGATTTGACAATAATCTAACAACTTTACCCAACAATAATAAAAGCTTTATTGGTGTTAAAGATTATATGGATATACCAACGCCTGTGTTTGATTTAGGTATTATTTTAAATAATATCTCAACCGAACAAAGTAATGCGCATGTACTAAAACAACTAAGAACATGGCAAGAAAAACTATTAAACTGGTTCAATACCCTTCAAAGTAACTTGCTAAATAGCTCGGCCTCTATTTCAAGCAATGATTCAGAACTACAAGATTTTGTTCTGTTTTACAAAGAGTTCAACACCGATAATGAAGACTTAAAACTAACAATGTCTCGACTTAACGAACCTTTCCAATCATTGCTAGAAACGGTAAAAGAAGCTATATCAGCTCATAATCAAAGCGATTATAAACAAGTATCAGCTCTGCTCGAAAAAATTAAGCGTAGTAACCTAATTCAGCTAGAGCGTTTATTCGAATCAGCTAAAGAGCAAATAACCTTAGACTATAAACCTATTATTGTTTTTACCACTAAAGACGGCTTAAACCCACACGTAGGGTTATTGGTAGATAAAGTCGAAGATAATATCGACTATAAAAAAGAAGACATTAAACCACTAGATAAGCTCACTGAGGTTGGTTTTGATCTAGACCCACAAACTAAAAATATGATGCGAGGATTAATCAAGCTTTCACAAAAGCACAGTGTATTAATTGATCCAAGCGTAATATTTAAACCAACACAACTAGAAGAATCTGAAAGTGAAGAAACTCAAGCTTACGGACTATTTTAAATAGCCTTTAGATTTGGTTATAAACTTTAGTACTGAAGTAATGAGCTATTCAGCTCGACTTGTACATTTAGATAAATTGGAGAGAAATCGAGTGCGTAATGTTAGTTACTCATATTTCACTTTTTTGCAGACGTAAAAAAGCCCGAATCGTTAGATTAGGGCTTTCTACAATTTGAAGCCTGGTAATGTCCTACTTTCACATAGCAAATGCT
>NZ_PJBR01000242.1:0-9612 GCF_002863625.1 Pseudoalteromonas sp. MelDa3
ATTATGGTTTAAATAAACATGATCTACTCATAGAGGCAAAAGCTCTTAACTTTAGCCAACAACAAACATTAATTAAAGCGCAGCAACATGTGGTGAATTTATGAGTACATTACATATTTTTTCTAAGCCGCTTAACTATTATTCGGCAAATCAGCTAGAGAACTTAATTTTATCAGACGATAACGTGCTACTTGTTGGTGATGCCTGCTTTGCAAAAAAACAATTTAGGCAATTTGCAGATACACTGTTAATACTTGAACAAGACGCGCAAGTACGTGCAATAAAATTAACAGATAACGATAAAGCCATTAGCTATGAAGACTTTGTAGCACTCACTTTATCAACTAATCAATCAATTACGTGGTAACTCATGCTTGAATTTAACAACCAACAGATTGAAACCGACAAACAAGGCTACTTGCTTGACCATACTTTGTGGTCAAAGGAGCTTGCACCTGTAATTGCTATCCAAGAAAACATTACCCTTAGCGTTCAACACTGGGAAGTAATTAACTTTGTTCGTGATTTTTATATTGAATATAACACCAGTCCAGCAATTCGGATGCTTGTAAAAGCAATGGCTAAAGCACTCGGTGAAGACAAAGGAAACAGCCTTTATTTATATAAATTATTCCCTAAAGGCCCTGCTAAGCAAGCAACAAAAATCGCCGGATTACCAAAACCAGCTAGGTGCATATAATGAGATCTAAATCAGGCAATAATCAAGTAACTGAATCCAAGCCAAAAAGAAGTACAGGCCGTACTTATTCACGCAGTGCACTTAACAAAACGCCATCTGGTAAAAGAGAAATAAAGCCGCAAATAGCATCTAAAGACAGAAAAATTGTGTTATTCAACAAGCCGTTTGACGTGCTATGCCAATTTACGGATGACGCAGACAGAAAAACTCTCGCTGAATTTATACCTATTAAAGAAGTTTACGCAGCAGGAAGATTAGACAGAGACAGTGAAGGTTTATTACTTTTAACAAACTGTGGAAAATTGCAAAACACCCTAACGGCACCTGATAAAAAAACGAATAAAACCTACTGGGCACAAGTTGAGGGTGAACCAACGAGTGAATCAATTAATGATTTATGCAATGGCGTAGAACTTAAGGACGGGCTTACACTCCCCGCTAACGTTAAAATAATTGATGAACCTACAATTTGGACGCGTAATCCGCCTGTACGCGAGCGAAAAGCAATCCCTACCACTTGGCTAAGTATTACAATTAATGAAGGTAAAAACAGACAGGTTCGTCGAATGACCGCGCATATTGGCCACCCTACACTTCGCCTTATTCGCTACAGTATTGGCAACTATACGTTGGATGATATTAATTGTGGTGAATACAAAGTAATTAAGGGTGTAGTTGATGCATAAACCGCATGTAACAGTTGCGGCAATAGTAAAAAAGCAAAATGAGTTTTTACTTGTAAAAGAGCGCGATAAATTTACACAGCAGGTTTGTTACAATCAACCTGCGGGTCATTTAGAGCAAAACGAAACTCTTGCACAAGCTGCAAGCAGAGAACTACTTGAAGAAACAGGCTTAGCGCTTGAGCCAGTCGGCTTTTTAGGTGTGTATAATTTGCATGCCGAAAATGGAGTGCACTATTTACGATTCTGCTTCTTTTTCGAAGCGCCTGATAATATAAAAGCGCCAACGCCAATAGATACCGACATTATCAGCGCTAACTGGTACACATTAGAGCAAATAAAATCACTACCGCTTAGAAGCCCTTTAGTCCTTAAATGTATTGAAGATAGCTTAAACAAGATACCTTTGAGTTTAGATACAATTTACAACGATTAATTTAAGCACCCATAGGTGCTTCAAAGTATCGTTTTTAATTAAATAAACAGATAAATTAATTTATACAATACTTCGTAAGTCTAGTTTGCTATTTGTTATATAAATAAAATACTGACTAATTCCCCTCTTTGCGCCCTTAGTCTCTTTAAGCACAAACAAAATACATGCTATAATCGCGGCCTTTCCAAGTTAACAGCAATCTGTATAAGCGAAATTATTCATGAGCGAAAATAGTCACATTAAAGTCATTGTTGGCATGTCCGGCGGTGTTGATTCTTCTGTATCTGCATATTTATTACAACAACAGGGCTACCAAGTAGAAGGCCTGTTTATGAAGAACTGGGAAGAAGACGACAATGATGAATACTGTGCTGCTGCTGATGACTTAAAAGATGCACAAGCAGTGTGTGATAAGTTAGGCATTGAGCTTCACACTGTTAACTTTGCAGCAGAATACTGGGACAACGTATTTGAGTACTTTTTAGCTGAGTACAAAGCAGGTCGTACACCTAACCCAGATATAATGTGTAACAAAGAAATTAAATTTAAAGCCTTTTTAGAATTTGCTGCTCAAGCACTAGGTGCTGACTTTATTGCAACGGGTCACTATGTTCGCCGTGAGCTTCGCGATGACAAATATGTAATGTGTCGCGGACTTGATAACAATAAAGATCAAAGCTACTTCTTATATACTCTAAGCCATGAACATATTGGCCAAACGTTATTCCCTGTAGGCGATATCGAAAAACCAGAAGTACGCCGCATAGCAGAAGAACAAGACCTAATCACTCACGATAAAAAAGACAGTACAGGTATCTGCTTTATTGGTGAGCGTAAATTTAAAGACTTTTTACAAAAGTTCTTACCAGCACAACCTGGCGTTATCGAAGACACAGACGGTAACAACGTAGGCGAGCACGAAGGCTTAATGTACCACACACTTGGACAACGCAAAGGCTTGTTAATTGGTGGTATGAAAGAAGGTTCTGGTGAGCCTTGGTACGTGGTAGATAAAGACCTTGAGCGAAATGTACTTATTGTGGGCCAAGGTAAAGATCACCCTCGCCTATACAGCAACGGTCTTAACGCAAACCAACTTCACTGGGTAGACCGTATTGGCCCTAAAGGCACAACTCGCTGCACAGTAAAAACGCGTTACCGCCAAGAAGACTTAAGCTGTACTTTACTTGTAGGTGAAGACGGCATGGCCCGCGTATTGTTCGACGAGCCACAAAAAGCAGTGACGCCTGGTCAATCTGCCGTATTTTACGCAGAAGATATCTGTTTAGGTGGCGGTATTATTGATTCGGTGATTAAGTAATGAATGAACACCAAGTCATGGCGCTTGCCGCCATGTGCCAGGCTGCTAAACAAGTTCAAAAAATTGCCCAGTACGGCAACAATAACGAACATGATTTAGAAATCTTACTTTCAAGTATTATTCAAACATCTCCGGCATCGCCAGAAGATGTTTACCAAGGTACTGACAACTTACGTGATGGTTACAAAACATTAATGGCGCAGCTAACCGCAGGCGCTCAAAAAGATGTTGAAATTGTAAAGTACGTAGGTGGTTTAATGCAGCTTGAGCGAGCACTAAGTGCAAACGACAAAAGCTTAAACGAATTAGGTAAACGAATTGATGATATTCATCGTCGTTTAGACCACTTTGCTATTACCGATGAGAGCGTTGTTGCCGGTTTAGCAGATATATACTCGTCGGTGCTGAGCCCCCTTGGGCACCGAATACAGGTTTATGGTAAACCCGAGTTATTAAAACAGCAGCTCACTCAAAATAAAATCCGTGCGTTATTACTCGCCGGCATTAGAAGTGCAGTATTATGGCGACAAATGGGCGGTAAACGCCGTCACTTTTTCTTTGCAAAAAGAAAAATACTCGCCATTGCTAAAACAAAAATTTAACTATCGTTCAAACTAAAATTTAGGAGTTATTATGGAGCTTTCAGCGTTAACGGCTATCTCTCCAGTGGATGGTCGCTACGGCAGCAAAACCACTGAACTACGCAGTATTTTCAGCGAATTTGGCTTAATCAAATACCGCGTAATTGTTGAAGTGCGTTGGTTGCAAGCGTTAGCTGCAGCAAGCGATATTAAAGAAGTACCTGCATTTAGCGAAGAAGCTAATGCACTTCTAAACGCCATTGTAGATAACTTCAGTGAAGCTGATGCACAACGCGTTAAAGATATAGAACGCACTACAAATCACGATGTTAAAGCGGTTGAATACCTACTAAAAGAAAAAGTAGCCGATAACAGTGAGCTTCATGCAATAAACGAATTTATTCACTTTGCTTGTACTTCAGAAGATATTAACAATCTATCTCATGGTTTAATGCTAAGCGAAGCGCGTAAAAATGTTTTACTTCCTTATTGCGATGAACTTTTAAGCGCAATTAAAGCTAAAGCAATTGAATACAAAACAATCCCAATGATGACTCGTACGCACGGACAACCTGCTACACCATCAACTATGGGTAAAGAGTTTGCTAACGTATATATGCGTTTAAAGCGTCAACGCGGGCAAATTGCACAAGTAGAAATGCTAGGTAAAGTTAACGGTGCTGTAGGTAACTACAACGCACACCTTAGCGCGTACCCTGATTACGACTGGCATACACATGCAGATAAATTTGTATCAAGTTTAGGCTTAACACTAAACCCATTTACTACACAAATTGAACCGCATGACTATATTGCAGAGTTGTTTGACGCAATTGCACGTTTTAACACTATACTGCTCGATTTTGACCGTGACATGTGGGGTTACATTGCCCTTAATCACTTTAAGCAAAAAACAATTGCTGGCGAAATTGGCTCATCAACAATGCCACATAAAGTTAACCCAATTGATTTTGAAAACTCAGAAGGTAACTTAGGTTTAGCAAACGCTATTTTTGCTCATCTTGCACAAAAATTACCAGTTTCTCGCTGGCAGCGTGACCTTACCGATTCAACGGTATTACGTAACTTAGGTGTAGGTATGGGTTATGCGATTATTGCATACCAATCAACACTTAAAGGTGTGAGCAAGCTTGAAGTAAACGAGCAACGTTTAGCTGACGAGCTTGATCAAAACTGGGAATTGCTAGCCGAGCCGATTCAAACAGTTATGCGTAAATATGGTATTGAAAAGCCATACGAAAAACTTAAAGATTTAACACGCGGCAAACGTGTAAATCAAGAAATAATGGCTGACTTCATCGATGGTTTAGACCTTCCTGAGCACGCTAAAGTAGAAATGAAAAAACTAACACCTGCTAATTACATTGGTCGTGCTGTTGAGTTTATTGATGATTTAGTTTAAAAACTAAATTACTCTTTTAAAAAGCGAAAGGATCATCCTTTCGCTTTTTTTTTAACCCCATTGCACTAACTAGTAGGCATAATGTATGTATCAATTAAAAATAAATAATTTGTCTGAGCAAGAGTTTTTAAGCCATTTTTGGCAAAAAAAGCCGCTTTTAATCAAACAAGGTTTTGCTAATTTTCAAGACCCGCTTGATGCTAATGAACTTGCCGGCCTAGCAATGGAAGAAAGCATAGAGTCACGTATTATCACCAATCATAAAAATGACTGGCAAACGCACCAAGGTCCATTTGCAGACTTTGAGCAGTTAACCGACGATCACTCTACTTTACTCGTTCAAGCAGTTGATCACTGGCATAGCGATGCTGCACAACTGCTAGAACCTTTTAGGTTTATTCCCAACTGGCGCATAGATGATTTAATGATCAGCTATTCAACGCCTAATGGTGGTGTTGGTCCACATTTAGACCAATACGACGTATTTATTATTCAAGGCGAAGGTAAACGTCATTGGCGTGTAGGCTTACCCGACCCAACACTTAAGCAGTTTGCTCAAAACAAAAAATTACTACAAGTTGAACCTTTTGAAGCCGTAATAGATTGCATATTAGAACCAGGCGATATTTTGTATATTCCACCAGGGTGCCCTCACGAAGGTTACGCTGTAGAAAATGCACTAAATTATTCAGTTGGTTTTAGGGCGCCAAATCAACAAGATTTATTGTCGAGCTTTGCCGATCATATTATTGATACCGAAAGCGGACAAAAACGTTATACCGATCACAACATCACATTAAGAAAATCAAAAGGTGAACTTACAAACCTTGAAGTTGATAAAGTTAAAACACTGATGGCGGCACTTTTAGAAAATGACGATTTATTTAAACAATGGTTAGGCTCAACGCTTAGTCAGCCCAAACATGAAATGGATTTAGCACCAGTAGAACCTCCATTTACACCTGAGCAAATAAGCGATGATTTAAGTGATGAAGAAACTGTGTTTGAGCGTTTAGGTGGCACGCGTGCTATTTATCAGCAACTCGATACCGAAGTGTTATTAAGTGTAAACGGTGAAAATTACGCTATGCCATTAACTGACTTAGCGGCGGTAAAACTACTTACCGATCATACTGAATTTGAAAGTTCAGCATTAAATTTAACAAACCCAAGTTTAGTTTTTACTCAAACTTTTACTACACTTGTTAATGAGGGGCTTTGGTTTAATATAGACCAAGAGTAATAATACCAATTTTATTAATAATGGTGAGCATTTTGCAGCGTAAAATATTATGTATACAGGTTAGTTAAAAATTTTAATTTTCACCTGATATTGGCTTAAATAATTTTGCTGTGATTGCTTACTCATTTTAATTGGCTATCAATAGGAGTTTGCAATGGGCTATCTGGTTGATAAGGTTGAGTGGGATATAAAAAAAGATATGCTACAAAAAATTCGAGAGCGAGTTTTTGTTTACGAGTTACATATCCCCAAGCACATCGAATTTGATAGCCTAGATAAAATTGCATTACATATACTTGTTACAGACGATGCAAACTGCCCTATTGCAACAGGTCGGCTGTGTACAGATGGCTTAATCGGCAGAATAGCGGTATTACCCGAGCACCGTAATCGCAAAGTATATAAATCGCTTCTTAACTTTATTGTTGAATTAGCTTCCAACCAAGGTATAGAAGAAGTAAGCATTAATTGTATTTTAAATGAGGTAGAGCGTTTTAAGCGAAATGGCTTTATTCAGCAAGGAAATGTTTTTATGGAGGCGGGAATTCCTAGGCAACGTATGCAATGCTCTGTTTCGGCGTTTAATACAACCCCCTTCACACTTGTCCATTAGATAAAGAAAAGGGTAATAAATAAGCTATCACCCTCTACATTGTTACTTAACCCAAACTGTAGTTACTTTGGTTCATTTGCCCACAGCGGTTCATTATCATACATTTCGTACAAGCCATGTGCTCTATTTATAAGTAAGTTAGCAAAATCTACCTGCGTTTTATCACGCGCGCCTGTACTCATAATTTGATCCGCTTTTAATTGCCACTGCAAAGAAAAATAACGCATTGCATCGCGAGCATCTGTAGCTGCACTTACTTCAGCATGATCTGTAGGTAAGCGCCCTGTTACTACCCAATATGTTTTACCGTTTTGGGCTTTAAATTTCCACATTGCACAAAGTGGTGCTAAAAATCGGCTGTCTTTATCAACTACTGATTTTGGCATAATGCCCTTTTCGGCTAAATGTTTTTGCGCTGCTTGAAAACATTCGCGTTGCCACTGCATTCTTTGCTCATCAGTTATAACTTGCTCTTTTGCTGTTAACGGCTTTTTTTCTTGTTGTTGCATTTTTAATAACCTTTTACTTCTTTTTTAACACTCTAAGGGCTTAGTAAATAAGGTGCAAGTATAAAAAGGTCGTTTGCACCTTAAAGCGCTCTGTTTGCTGTGTTTTTAGCCAAACTATTATTTTATATTGTGATCAAACGAACCTACATCACCCGGAAAAACTACTGGAGACTCAATACCGTCTTTACTAACAGAGGCTACACCAAAGTAATAATTATCAATCACTACGTTTTTAAGTGTGTACTGTGAAACCTTACCAACGTATTTACTAAACTGCCATTGCGGCTCGCTCGTGTAACGCCAATAAATTTTATAGCCAGCAATATTTTCATCACTGCTTTCTTGCCACGAAAATGAAGTATCAGCTGTAACAGCGCCCTTTATTTTAACTTCTTTTGGCGGTGCGGGTGCCCACGCCATAGACGCCATCGTTACCGCATTAAGTGAAGTTAACTTAGCCGTATAATCAAAATCAACACCTTCAATGGTATCGCCATACTCAACACCATTTTCAGTGCGTAAATCTTGATGCTGACGATCGTAGTGCTCGTTAGTTTCCATAATACGCACTGCTGCAAAACCTGCATCATTAAATGGGCGATGATGCCCACCACGACCAAATCTATCTAATCGATATACAAGCATTGTATCTAAATTAGGAATGTATCTGTCAGCAATAGTATCTATGTAGCGAGCTAAATTACGACTCGCAGAATCGACTTCACCACCTGTAAAGCGCCGAGTATTAGCTTGCTCTTTTGTTTCTACAACACGGGTACCTTCTGAAAATATACGTGCAGTCGTGTTATTAGTTACCCCATTAATACCGGTAATATTGCCAATCATATCGTTGTTTAAAACGCCATGAACTTGCCAGTTATGCTTTTGTGCATAAGCCGTTAATATTTTACCGCCAAACAAACCTTGCTCTTCGCCCGAAAGCGCCGCGTAAACTACCGAACCATTAAATTTGTATTTACTTAAAACACGAGCTGCTTCTATTACTCCTGCCACGCCCGATGCATTATCGTTAGCACCCGGTGAATCACTCGTAAAGTCCATAACATCGCTTACACGTGAATCTATATCACCCGACATCATCACCATCCGATTCGGCTCGCTCGACCCACGTTGAATAGCCACTATGTTAACCACTTCAACAGGATTAGGAATGCGTTTTTCGCCCGATATAGTGTCCTTTACTTCAATAATTTCCAGACAACCACCACACTGTGCCGATATTTTTTCAAATTCTTTTTTTATCCAACGCCTAGCCGCACCAATGCCCCGAGTATCCGATTTAGTTTCTGAAAGCGTATGGCGAGTACCAAAATCCACCAGCGTTTGAATGTCACTACCGATACGGGTAGCCGACACTTCACTTGCTATATCGTGTAACTTTTGTTGGTCGGTATATTGTAATTGCGTTTCACCATGTGCTGATAATGCAAGTGAGCAAGCGCCTGCAATTGCAGTAAATTTGAGTAACGTTGTTGTGATTTTTAAAGGTGTTTTAAGCATCTATTAGCTCCTAATTATTATAGTGTAACCATTACTTAACTAAGATTTTATGGCAATACATTTGAGGTAGATGTAGAAAGGAGCACGCTAAAGCGCAGTTATAGTAATACTTAGAGAGTTAATTGAGTCGTACAATCAACATAATACCTGTCATAGGAATTAACCCAAACATCCACAGCTTTATTCCTAAAATATATTTTTTAAAGCTCCCTTTATTTATACAAGATCTAACTCTACTTCTATAACCGTTAAAATCACCCAAAATTAAAAACACAATTCCAATTACGATTGCGTAAAATAGAGCACCAATAAGTAAAGGGTTTTGCTTAAAAGTACTGATTATTTTATCTAAGTAGTGAATGTCAAACGTCATAGCTAAAAGAAAACTATATACAGTAGATATCATAGCTAACAATGCTGCAGCATTTATGGCCGTATTTTTATTTCTTGAGTCTAATTTTTTCATCCACCGAGCACACACAAAATGAACAGCGCAAATAAATGTTCTCATTTTCAATCCTTGAATAACGTCTAACTAATTAATTGCTAATACAATATTATATTTTGAGGTTAAATTACAAA
>NZ_PJBR01000243.1:0-9531 GCF_002863625.1 Pseudoalteromonas sp. MelDa3
ATAAACACGCTCATATAAGTGGTTCTTTAATAGAAGGTAGGCTTACAAATAATAAGTTTCAACAAAGGCACGTTTTTGAAACATTGAAAAAAATTGCAAGTGATGATAGCTGCTTTATTAAAAATCAAGCAATCACTGATTTATGTAGTGCCGTGGAAAATGATGAGACTTCTAGCTTTTGGCTTGAGTCAATCAAGCGTTATGGTTGGAGTATCCTTTACAATGAGATTAAAGATGAAACGACCGTTAAGCAATTATTTGAAAAAGCGATTAATGTCCGGTCATCAAGGAAATCTTTAGAACTTCTAACATCGTTTATTGTAAAAAGTGAGCAATTTGATCCAGAAAGTGTATTTATGAAATACCTTTTTTCAGAAAGAATAATAAACGACTTATTTGAGCAACGTACCTCTTTTACATATGGTACTTTGTTTGCGCTACTAAAGATTTATAACATATTTAGCCCTCGCAGGCGCTCTAGCAGTGAACAGATAGATTATAAAAATCCTATGAATAATCTTATTTTACAATTTAGTAATTGCAATGACTTTGTCAGCGAAGCTAATTTATTGTACTTATTTTCAAATGATATCGCCGAGACTCGTGATCTAGTCAGTGATCTAAATAAATCGACTTTAAATAAAGTACACTCTTTGATTGTAAATATTAAATCAAAAGATACCCGTGCAAGTTATAGTAAGATAGTTGAAAGACCAGAAGCAAGCGACAGTGAGTTTGAAGATATAAAAAATGATGCTTTGAAATTCATATCGAGAGTATTAAGATTTTAGCTTGAAATTAAAGCGCGATAATTACCTTATCGCGCTTTAATTTTAAATATTTATTTTATCTTTCAGTTTTACCCCAAACCCAATAACTCCCAGTAACAACACAAATCCCCATACAAACACATTGCCATACTGGCTGTACACGCTGTCGCCTTTTATAAGCTTAATGTTGGCTCTCAATATGGTAGCTTCAAACTGTGGCATGGTTTGCTGTGTGTGGCTTATTGGGTCGTATACGGCGCTTACACCATTGTTGGTAACGCGCACTAGAGGGCGTTGTAGTTCGAGCGCCCGCATGCGGGCTATTTGCATGTGTTGCAAAGGCCCAATGGAGTCACCAAACCAGGCATCGTTACTTACCGTAAAGAGTAGGTCGGAATCGCTTTTGTAATTTCCGCGTACTAAATCGGCAAAAACAATTTCGTAGCAAATAGCGGGGAGTAAGTTATAGCCATTGGCGCGTAAGTTGTTTTGCACTTTGTCGCCACGGGTAAACGACGACATAGGTAAATCGAATAACGGGGCAATAGGGCGCAAAAAGTCTTGAAACGGTACAAATTCGCCAATAGGTAATAGCTGGTGTTTTTGATAACGGTTTTTATCAAGGTAATGGTAATGCCCGTGCTCGTCGCCGCGTTCTTTATTACCAACCACAATAAGCGTATTGAATATGTTTTTGGTGTCTCGCTGGTAGTCAACAATACCGGTTACAAGGGCGGTTTTATTAAACGAGGCGGCACGGTCTAAATTGGCTAGGTAGGAATCAGCAAGCATTTCTATTTCAGGCACCGCGGCTTCGGGCCATACTATTAAGTCGGCATCCCAATGTGGACGTGTCATGTCTTGGTATTTGCTCATTGTGGTCCAAAACTCACTTGGCTCAAAGCGCAGGTGTTGCTGTATGTTCCCTTGTACGAGCAATACTGACATATTTTTATCTGTGTAATGAATACTGCCTGTGGTGTTTGCACCTGCAAAAATAAGCGCAACTGCTGTCGCAGTAACCGCTGGGGTTTTAAAATCTTTTTGGGTTAAGCGATAAAGTGCAAAACCAATTGCGACACAGGTAAGGGTTAAGCCAAACTCGCCAATATAAGGGGCAAGCAGTCTTAAAGGTCCGTCAGTTTGTGTATAGCCAAAACTTAACCACGGGAAACCGGTAAGTACGGTGCCACGTAAATACTCACTAATTGCAAAGCTGGCAATTAGTAATGCGCCAAAGCTTTTAGGGCCACTGGCAAAGCGTGTAGTTGCCCAAAAGGCAAGTGCGGGAAATAACGCTAAGTAGGCGCACAAAAAAGCCATTAACGAGAGCGATGCTATCAGCGGCATACCGCCAAAGGTGGCAATAGAAACATGTACCCAGCTTATACCTGCACCAAACCAGCCTAGGCCAAATATAAAGCCATATTTAGCGGCGGTTTTTGCGTGTGCTTTACCGGTATTATTGGGATTAACGCAAAAAATTATGGCACCAAGGCTAATAAATACGATGGGCCAAATTTCAAAGGGAGCATAGCCAAAAGTTAAAACAAGGCCCGCAACGAGTGCGAGCCATGCTTTTTTATCTTTTGCTAATAGGGTAAGTCTAGTTAGCAGTTTCTTCACTGTCGTTATCATCAGCCTTAGGAACGGTGACTTGCAGTTGCAAAATACGACGATTGTCGGCGTTGGTTACTTTAAATTGGTAACCTTCTATGTCAATCGTTTCACCACGGCTTGGCATATGGCCAAATGCGTGCAGTACAGTTCCGCCAATAGTATCGGCTTCGTCTGTGCTGTAGCCTGTTTTAAAATGCTCGTTAAAGTCATCTACAGGTGTGAGTGCTTGCACTACGTGAACATGTTTAGCAAGTCGACGAATATCTTGATGTTCTTCTTCTTCGTCGTGCTCATCTTCGATTTCGCCAACAATTATTTCAAGAATATCTTCAATCGTTACCAAGCCCGATACGCCGCCGTATTCGTCAATAACAACAGCCATATGGTAGCGCTGCTGACGGAATTCGTTTAGCAATGTATCAACACGTTTGCTCTCAGGTACTACCATTGCTGGGCGTAAATAATCGCGTATTGATGGTAAATGCTCGTCTTTATTTAAGATCAGTGGCAATAAATCTTTAGCGAGTAAAAAACCTTCTACATGGTCTTTGTCTTCAATCACCACAGGAAAACGTGAGTGAGTTGAGTCAACCATCATTGGAATTAGCTCTTCAAGCGGGCTGTCGATCTCAAGAGTGATCATTTGTGAGCGCGGAACCATTATGTCTCGCACTTTAAGCTCAGACACGCCAAGCACACCTTCTATCATCTCTTTTGTTTCAGGATCGATTACGTCTCGTTCTTGCGCATCGGCAATAACTTCGACCAGCTCTTCTCTATTCTGGGGTTCCCCTTGCAACATTTGGGCTATTCTGCCCAACCACGTTTTGCCAGAAGAACCCTGGCTAGATTGCGAGTTACCGTCGCTCATTGCGTCTAATTGCTCCGTTAATTTAAATATCGTCCCGGTATGGGTCTGCTATGTTTAGCTTTGCAAGTAATTGCTTTTCGATGCTTTCCATCTCTAAAGCATCGTCACTCTTTATATGGTCAAATCCAAGCAAATGCAAGCATCCGTGAATAACCATGTGGGCAAAGTGGTCATGAAATGACTTCTCTTGCTCAATTGCTTCAGCTAATACAATAGCTGGGCAAATAATTAAATCACCAACCAAGGGAATATCTATTCCTGGTGGTGCTTCAAATTCGAACGACAGTACGTTGGTCGGTTTATTTTTACCGCGATAGTCGTTATTAAGTTGTTGCGATTGCGCTTCGTCGCTAATAACGATACTGAGTTCTGACTCGTCACGGTATTGGCTAAGGGCTTTGTCAGCCCACAGTGCAAATTGCTCTTCGCTTGGGAGGTTGTCAAACTCACAGGCTATTTGTAAATCAAGTTCGGTTGTCAAAGTATTACTCTTTAGTAGTAGGCTGTTGAATAGCTGCAAGTGCGTCTTTTGCATTTTGCTTTTCAATGCGCTTTAGTCGCTCGCTTTCGTCGTTTCGCTCGTAGGCTTCAACTATGCGTGCTACAACAGGGTGGCGTACTACGTCTTGGGCTTTAAAGTAGTTAAAGCTAATTTCGTTTACGCCATCAAGTACTTCCATTGCATGGCGAAGGCCTGAACGTGTGCCACGAGGTAAATCGACCTGTGTTATATCGCCTGTAATAACCGCTTTTGAGTTAAACCCTATACGGGTTAAAAACATTTTCATTTGCTCGGCGGTGGTATTTTGGCTTTCATCTAAAATAATAAAGGCATCGTTTAAAGTACGTCCGCGCATGTAAGCAAGTGGGGCGACTTCAATGATATTTTTTTCGATGAGTTTTTCTACTTTTTCAAAACCTAGCATTTCAAAAAGAGCGTCGTAAAGAGGGCGCAGGTACGGGTCTATTTTTTGACTTAAATCACCGGGTAAAAAACCAAGCTTTTCGCCCGCTTCTACAGCAGGACGCGTTAATAATATGCGGCGTATTTCTTGGCGCTCAAGGGCGTCAACGGCGGCAGCAACTGCAAGGTAGGTTTTACCAGTACCAGCAGGGCCAATACCAAAGGTAATGTCGTGGTTTAAAATATTAGCCACATAAACACCTTGGTTATCGTTACGTGGTTTAATAACACCACGGCGCGTTTTAATCACCATTTCTTTGCCGTAAGCGCTGCTTGATGCGTCTTGCTCTAGGGCTTTTGATTCGGTAATAGCTAAATGAACGGCTTCGGGTTCTATTTCGCCTAAAACACCACGAACTGGCTGAGTATCAACATAAAGGTTTTTTAAGATTTCTACAGCGCCGGCGCAGTTGTGTAGTTTACCGGTTACTTTAAAAAAGTTGTCGCGGTGAATTATTTCAACAGCCAGGTGGCCTTCAATTTGTTTGATGTTTTCGTCAAACGGGCCACATAAAGAAGAAAGGCGTTTGTTATCGGCAGGTTCTAAATAAATCTCTAATGTTTTTAACTGATTACTCAAAATTGCTTCCTATAGTACTGCGCCAGCGTTAACTGGCGCTAATAGTGTGACTAAGGAACGAAAGAAGCTACGCCAATTTCGTTAACAGTGTCTGGTTTTGGCTCTGCAGCTGCAGCTTTAGTTAAAATAGCTGAAGGAGCGATTTCACGTCGTAAGTTCATTTCTGATTCTGTACGAATTAAGTCACCACGTAAAGAGTTAGGTAGTGCTTCGGTAATACGTACGTCAACAAACTGTCCGATCACTGTGTGCGGGCCAACAAAATTTACTACACGGTTATTTTCGGTACGGCCACGTAATTCCATTGGGTTCTTTTTAGAAGGACCTTCAACAAGTATACGTTGCTCTGTATCGAACATTTGACGGCTAATTTGCTGCGCCATTTGTGTAATACGGTTTTGTAGTAAGTATAAGCGTTCTTTTTTCTCTTGCTCTGTTACGTCATCTGGCAAATCTGCCGCTGGCGTACCTGGGCGTGCACTGTAAATAAAGCTAAAGCTCATATCAAAACCAATGTCGCTAATAAGCTTCATGGTTGCTTCAAAGTCTTCTTTACTTTCGCCTGGGAAACCAATAATGAAATCTGACGACATGCTTAAGTTAGGACGAATTTTGCGTAACTTACGAATTGTCGATTTGTATTCAATTGCCGTATGGCCACGTTTCATTAGGTTTAATATACGGTCTGAACCACTTTGTACTGGTAGGTGTAAGTGATCTACAAGCTCTGGTACATCAGCGTAAACGTCGATTATATCAGGCGTAAATTCTACCGGGTGCGATGTGGTGTAACGAATACGGTCAATACCATCAATAGCAGCAATAAGACGAATTAAATCTGAGAAGTAACATATTTCGCCATCGTGCGTGTCGCCGCGGTATGCGTTTACGTTTTGGCCTAGTAGGTTTACTTCACGTACGTTTTGCTCAGCAAGCTGTGCAATTTCAAGTAGTACGTCATCTACTGGGCGGCTAACTTCTTCGCCGCGAGTATACGGTACAACACAAAAAGTACAGTATTTAGAACAGCCTTCCATAATTGATACAAACGCAGATGGGCCATCCGCTTTTGGCTCTGGCAGGCGGTCAAACTTTTCAATCTCTGGGAATGAAATATCAACAACCGATGAGCCTTTGTTGCCTTGCACTTGTTTAATCATTTCTGGTAAACGGTGTAGCGTTTGCGGGCCAAAAATAACATCCACAAATGGTGCACGTTGGCGAATAGAGTCACCTTCTTGTGAGGCAACACAACCACCTACACCAATTATTAAGTCTGGCTTGTCGTCTTTCAACAACTTCCAACGACCTAACTGGTGAAATACTTTCTCTTGTGCTTTTTCACGAATTGAACAGGTGTTAAGTAAGATTACGTCGGCATCTGTTGCATCATCAGTTAGCTGGTAGCCGTTGGTGGCATCTAAAAGTTCAGCCATTTTCTGAGAGTCGTATTCGTTCATCTGACAACCCCAGGTTTTAATATGCAGCTTTTTGCTCATTGAAATATTGCCTCGTGTTCAATTCGATAGTGGCACAAAAATGTGCTAGAAACAGGATTAAGGAGCAAGCATGCTCACTTAAAGGAGGCGTATTTTAGCTGGATACCCGCCCAGATCCAAGTATAGTTTTCATGTTTGTGATCTCAAATCAATACAGGGCGAGTTTAATCAGCTGTTAGGGATATCCTCTGGTATAAAACAAATTAATTTTGATACAATCAAAACAGACTCAAGTAATAATAAAATGATGAAAAACATGACTAAAAATAATGTGATAGTAGTTGGCGGAGGCATGGTTGGCGCGGCTATGGCGATAAAGCTGGCTCAACAAGGCTTTGCCGTGCGCATAATTGAAAAACACCTAATAGACCCATCGCACATTCTTAGTAGCGATAAGGTGGATATTAGAGTGTCTGCTATTAATCGTTTTTCAGAAAATTTACTTGATGAATTAGGGGCAATGCCTCTTTTAAGGCAAAACCGCATAGCACCTTATCAACAATTAGAGGCTTTTGAGCGCGGTGGTGACAATTTATTATTTGATTGCGCCGACATAAACACGACACATTTAGGCCACTTGATTGAAAATAGTCTAATTCAAGCAAGTTTGTGGCAGCAATTTGGGCATTATAAGATTGAGGTTATTGAGCAATCATTACCGGTAACTAAAGTAGAGCAAACGGATGATTTAATTACGCTTGTGTATGGTGATCAAACCTATACGGCTGATTTAGTAATTGCCGCCGATGGCGGGCAATCGCAATTGCGTGATAAAGCTAATATTGGTATTACGGGATGGCAGTACCAACAGCATTGCATGGGGGTATTAATTAAACTCGATGCCCCGCAACAAATTAAAACATGGCAACAGTTTACACCAACCGGGCCATTAGCATTTTTACCAATGCAGGCACCGTACGCTAATTTAATTTGGTACGACAATGCAAATACACTACAAGCATTCAAAGGGCTAAACCCAACTCAGTTAAAAACACACATACTGAATAAATTCCCAGAACTTGCTGGAGACTTTGAAGTACAAACCCATGCGATATTTCCGCTAACTCGCCAACATGCAAATAGCTATTCGCAAGGGCGTTTGGTTTTAGTGGGCGATGCAGCGCATACAATTAACCCGCTTGCAGGGCAGGGCGTTAATTTAGGTTTTCAGGACGTAGTGGCACTTGCTGAAGTTTTAAACGAAGCAGGAGATATAGGTTGCCCTCTGAAACTTAAAGAATACGAACGAGCTCGCCGCAGGGCTAATTTATTAATGATGAGCATGATGGACGCGTGTTACTTTGGGTTTTCAAATCAAATTACGCCACTTAAATGGGCACGTAGCCAGTTTTTAAAAATGGCTAATAATACGGGGCCAATAAAAAACTGGGTTTTAAAATACGCAATTAGCGGTGATTTAGGCTAAATTTAAAGTAGATATTAGAAAGGCTCATTTATGAGCCTTTTTTTATGCCTGTTTTTAAGTCAGCAAATAATGACTCGGCTATATTGAACACGGTTTTAATTTAACTGGTGTTACATCACTAAATCGCAGTTTAATAACTTTAAAGAGCTTGTGTGTGGATAATTTTTTTACAGTAATAATTATTTTAGGTGCGCTACTGCTTGTTGCTAGCTTAAAAACAACCGTTAAAGTTTGTAAAAAAACATCGCAAAGAGCATGGAGTGTAATGCTATGCGCTATTATTTTTTTTATTATAGGGTATTGGTGGGTACTTTATTATTTTTCAAATCACGACATTGCACCCGTCGTTATGAATATGGTGGCTATGTTGTTACTTGGCGGTGGTGGGTTTGTTTTTTTAGTTATTAAACTGAGCTTAAAAAGTATTCTTAAAATAGAGCAAGCAACGCAGTATCAAAAATATCAAACTGAGCACGATAACTTAACAACTCTACCTAACCGCGATAAGTTTTTTAAATCTCTGAGTAAACAAGTTGAATATCCCTCCCCATTTTCACTATTTTATATCGACTTAAATAACTTTAAACAAATTAATGATGCGTTTGGGCATCAGTGTGGTGACCAACTCTTGGCTGCATTTGCCAATAAACTAAATAAAGAATTATGCGGAATTGCTAAGTTATATCGGATTGGAGGTGATGAGTTCGCATTTTTACTGCATACCGATACAGATGAAAGCATGAATTATTGTGTAAACATTATAAACTCAGCCGTCAAAAGTCCGTTTTGCACGAATGAGCAAATGGTTAAAATACAGTTAAGTATAGGCGTAAGCCGTTTTCCTGATGATAGCCGATTGCCCGATCAGCTATTAAAAAAAGCTGACTTGGCACTGCATGAAGCTAAAAAAACATTTCAACCTTTAGTAAATTACTCATCTGCAATAGGTAAACGAGCTGAAGACTTTTTTGATTTATCAGCCAAAATTAAAGTGGCATTACATAAAGATGAGTTTGAGCTTTATTTACAACCCATAATGGACTCTAAAGATCTGCAATTACATGGCCTAGAAGCGCTTATACGGTGGCCGCAAGATGATGGTAGCTTTATTAGTCCTGAAAAGTTTATAACCGTAGCTGAGCGTACAGGGCTTATTTTTCCTTTATCGAAATGGGTTGTACAAGAAGCCGTTAATCACATTAGAAAACTAAAACTATTTGGCTTCACCGGTACTATACATGTCAACTTATCGACGAAAGATATTGAAAGCAGCGAGTTTTACGATTTTATAATTAGTTTACTCGCAACGGATCCTACATTAAGCGACTCGTTAATTTTTGAAATTACTGAAGGTGCAATGATGACAAATATACCGGCTGCTAGAAAAATGATGCAACAGTTGAGTATGCGCGGGTTTAAATTTAGTGTTGATGACTTTGGTACAGGCTTCTCGTCGCTGTCGTTATTAAGAGAGCTGCCAATTAATCAAATAAAAATTGATCAGTCGTTTGTCAAAGATATGCTTACTAACTCGCCTGATTACGCCATTGTAGAATCTACATTGTTTTTAGCGGGTCGATTAAATTGCGATGTAGTTGCTGAGGGAATAGAGACTAAAGAAGTAGAACAGGCGTTGTTGAATCTTAACTGTGATTATTTACAAGGGTATTTATATAGTAAACCAATAACAATAGATGAATTTATAAGTGTTTATTTAAATGCAGAGAAAGTAAGTTGAAGTTAATGAGTTTTGAGAAGTTTTAGACAGGGGAGTCAAATTGGCTGGGATACCAGGATTTGA
>NZ_PJBR01000244.1:0-9297 GCF_002863625.1 Pseudoalteromonas sp. MelDa3
AGTATTTAAATAATTAGAGAGGCACTTTATACCCTCTGTATTTTTAGCAAAGCCACTTACTGGATGTAAAAATAGGCCTAATCACATTAGATAGGCCTTAATTATGAAGTTAAATATGAAGAATATGGTAACGCTTGCATTAAGCGTTACATTTTCGTTAGCAGCGAATGCCGAAGGCGTAAAAGTTGAAAAAAGCCAAGCAGAAATTGTACTGCAAGCCGCTATAGATAACTTTACAAAGCTTGTGCCAATTCCAATTGTAGCAATTGAAGAATCACCACTTCCTAACATGGTTCAAGTTGTCACCGAAAAAGGCGTGTTTTATGCCACCAAAGATGGAAAATATATTGTTGCTGGTAATGTTCACGAAGCTAAAGAAGGCCTTCCTAATTTAACTAAAGCACGTTTAGCAAAAGAAAATGGAAAGAAAATTGCTGAATTAAAAGAAAGTTTTATTACATACAAGGCTGAAAACGAGACAAGTGAAATTGTAGTTTTCTATGATACATCATGCCCGTACTGCACAAAATTTCATAATGAGGTCGATGACTTCAACCAAGCGGGTGTAACTGTGCACTATGCAGCATGGCCAAGACAAGGCGTATACAACCAACAAAATAAAGCGCAGTACACTGGTGCGTATTACAAATTAGAGAATGTGTGGTGTGCCGAAAACCCTAAAGCAGCATTAGACGCAGCAGCTCACAGAGCGAACATACCAAGAAGTACGTGCGAAAACACAATTCCTGAGCAATTTGCACTGGGTCTAAGTTTAGGTGTAAGTGGAACGCCCGCCGTTTTCTCAATTGATGGGCAGTTAGTGCAACGTGGATATGCTCCAGTTGATGATCTAATTAAAAACATTAGAGGCTTGAACTAAGTGAAATTACTAACACTCTCCATTATAGCGGCACTTCTAAGCAACTCTGTTTTTGCAGAAGAAAAAGTAAATAAAGATGAAGTTAAATTACCGATACCGTCACGAACTGAATTTGCAGAGCAAACAAAACGTGATCTAGGAAAGTACGGCGCTGTAAACGCTATTCAAGAACTACCAGTTTCACGCCTGTATTTTGTCGAAGCTCAAAGTGGAAGTTATATCATTAGTTCTGACGGTCGTTTTGCTATTGAAGGAACTATAAAGGACGTATGGCATAGAAAAACGCTTAAAACTGTTGACGATGTGCGCGATACACTACGCATGCCATTATCTGAAATGAAATTCGACTTCCAAAAAGACCTAGCTTCACTTGTTCTGGGCAATCCAGATATACCGCGCCAAGGCGTTATTTTTGGTGATCCAACAGCAAAACATACCCAAGAATTTGTAGCAAAGATTAACGCTAACAAAGAAAAATACCATTTCGTATTTGTCATGATGCCGCTGATTGGTGGAGAGGATGCAGTAAAACGCAGCATGAGCATACTGTGTGCACCAGATAGAGACCTTGCAATAGAAGATTTAGCTAACAACACAAGCAAATCATTCTTGGACACTAATGAAGGCTGCCCTGACCAAAATTTAATGTTTACTGTTTATATGCAGGAAATTTTTAAAATCACCAATTTACCGCATGTTGTACGAAAAGATGGCCTTGTGTCGAAAGGCGCGCCCATTGAATTAGATAAATGGTTGGAATCATTATGATTAAAACATTAACAGTAATAATTTTGGTAAGTGCATTAGGTGGCTGTATGTCACCAATTGGCAGTGAACCTGATCCGCGCCAATGCCCACGCTACCTCACTCAAACAAATAACATGTGTAATCATTCAGATTTAGGGACTTACAATGAAATTTAAGCTTTTAACTACTTTAACGCTGGTAATTAGTGCTTTAAGCCTTCAAGGGTGTGTTAATTCACTAGGTAAAGAAGAATTTACCTGCCCAAATTTAAAAAAAGGCGGTGTCTGTGGTGGACCTCGTGATGTTTATAAATTAACGAATAACCGCGTTAGTCTTGAGAACCTAACCCAAGAAGAGCTAAACGCATACCGCAATGGCCAAAACACAAATCACGTTTCATTGTACGAGAGTGATGGTGAAACAAAGCAAGTTATTAGCAATAAAAACAAAACAACTAAACTTGAAAATAAATCTAGTAAGCGTAATACGGACAATGGCGTAACCTATGCTGCGCGTGGAGACGGCCAGCAAACACCCGATAATTACCAAACACCGGAAGCCCTACCGCAAACCCGTTTTTCATACCAACAAAATCAATATGAACAGTGGCCAAGCAATAATGAACCACTCGCACCTGAACCATTAGCAACGCTTGAGCCTGCTCAAGTTATGCGTGTATTAATTGCCTCGTATACTGATTCGGACGGTTTATTACATATGCCAGGATATACATTTGTTGAGGTTACACCAAGACGATGGAGTTATGGCGAAGCAGCAAACGACAGACCTTCTCGGGTAGTACCGTTAGAAGTAAAACGCCGTAGTGAAGAGCAATTCAACCGTGCTCGTAATCGCTCAAACGGAGTCGATGCTATGGAAGTAGTAAACCCAATCAACCGTAGAAAGTAATTAAAGGGGTATTTTAAAAATGTCTGCATTTCGCCGCCGTAATGAAAAATTATTAAAGCACGAAGCTTTTGCTGATTTGTTCCCGTACTTAGAATATTGGGAGGATGAAAAATTATTTTTACTAGAAGGGCCTTATCTTGGGTTTGCATTTAGATCAATGCCCACCAACGGCGGTAATCGTGAAATTTTAAATAGCTTAACTGGTATTTATAAAACAAAATTCCCAAAAGGAACGCTAATACAGGCATCTTTAATTTCAAGCCCAGATATTGAAAATCAGCTATATGGTTTTCGTGCAGCACGAAGCGGACGCTACTTAGGTAAAGACCAAGAGCAAGTTTCCTCTATTGCAAAAGCTGTTCATGATTTCTATCGCAAAGGTACAAACGAGGGAATAAATGAATCTGATTTTATTTTTAGAACATTTGAGTTTATATTCACTATAAAAATCCCTATTAAGCAGCTTGTTCCAACAAGTAATGAGCTGACTGTAGCCAAAGATGTCAAAAAGCGCGTTTTACGCTCACTGTCAATCTTAGGCGCTGTTGAGCTTGATGATATAGGGTTTCGTCGTCGCTTACGTGTTATGTTCAACATGTTCAATAAAGACAAATGGCGTACACGCCCACACTTTAAAGAAAAATCACAATCTTCGGGCTTAATGCGTGATCAGATTTTAGATCCAGGTAAACGAGTTGAGATTGAAAGTAATGGTATAAAAATACTAGATGAAAAAGATAAAGAATGTGAATACATAAAATCGTTGTCTGTAACTGAAATGCCAGAAAATATGGTTTATGGTCAAATGATGGACTTGCTTGGTGATTGGCTAGAAGGTAAGGGAGCACCTTTGACAGAGCACTTCATGATCACACTTAATATGTATTATGAAGACGCAGTGAAAGCTATTAAAGATATTAAATCTAAACGTAGCTTTATAAACTCGCAGGCAAAAGGCAAGCTAGTGCAATGGGTTGACCGATTACGCTTCCAAAATAAAGACTTTAACGATATAAACCGTGAGATAGAGCAAGAAAAATCAACCATTGTTAAGTATGCACTGCAAGTAAATGTGTTTGCTAAAAATGAAGAGCGAGCAGACGTATTTGCAGAAGAGCTTATTGCGTTTTACGAGCGTAAAGGTTGCACGCTGGTTGATAATCACTTTTTTACAGTACCTATGTTCATAAGTTCACTACCAATGGGACTGAGTGAAGAAGTAGTTAATCTATCTGGCCGTTATAACGTGTGTACTTCAAAAGCACTTCCTTTCTTGACCCCCCATATGGGCAGCTGGGCGGGTAACACCTCAGAACCAAGACTATTATTAACGTCACGGTTAGGTCAGTTAGTAAATATTGACTTTTTTAAATCACAAACTAACTATAACTTCTATATTGCAGCTACTTCTGGGGCAGGTAAGTCTTTCTTTACGGGATACCTCATTGCAAATATGCTTTCTTCAGGCGTTAAGTTACAAGATGATCCCGATAACCCAGCACAAAACAAAGATTTCGATGATGGAACTCAAGTATTTGTAATTGACGTGGGTCGTTCTTATGAGGGTCTAGCAAAGCAGTTGCATGAAGCACAATTCTTAGTGTTCAACAAAGACTTGGCTTATACACTAAATCCATTTTCATATATTCATGAATTTGATGGTGAAGAAGGTCAAGGTATACAATGCCTAGCACAATTAAAAACCATGGCCGCACCTTCAGGAAAAATATCAGACTTTCAAAGCTCACAAATGTTGACCCTGTTAACAGCGTTATGGAATGACAAAGGTAATAAGGCCTGTATTGATGATTACTATGACCTGTGCGTAAATAGTGAACATGAAGCGGTGAGAGAAATTGGCCACCAGCTTAAACCATTTTGTAAAGGGTACTACTATGGCGCGTATTTTGATCCAGAAAAGCCGCCAGTCGATTTTTCTTCTCGCTTAGTAGTAGTTGAGCTCGAGGAACTAAAAGGCGACCCGCACTTACAAACAATTGCGTTAATGTCTGTAATCATGTCAATACAGCAAACAATGTACCTTGGTGGGCAAGCACGTCGCCGTATGTTCCTCCTTGACGAGGCCTGGGAATACTTGAAGGGCGATGAAGCAACAAAAGCAAGGCTTGGTTTTTTCAGTCAATTCCTAGAAACAGCTTGGCGACGCTTTAGAAAATATAATGCTGCTGGTGGGCTAATCACTCAATCCGTAATGGATGGTTATAGCTCAGATGTAGGTCGAGCAATACTTGATAACTCAAATTGGCTACTTTTACTCAAACAAAGAGAAGAAGCTGTAGAAAAACTACAAAATGAGAAAGCATACTCTGGTAGTGAATTAGATTTTAAACTGATAAAATCAACACATACGGTACAGCCTGATCCATCTAGGACCGATATTGCTTATTCAGAGATTTTTATTAAGTATGAAGGGCAATCTCAAGTATGCCGGTTATATACAGACAGACGTATACAGCTAACATTAACCACTAATGCTGATGAAAAACAGCGCAGGCAAGAGCTAATCGATAACGGTTACTCTTTCATGGAAGCAATAGACCAAATGGTGTTAGAAGACAACCGCCAGTAAATAGTGACAATTGAAATGTTAAATTTGAGTAATGAATCCCTTGTTACTTTAGAAGTCCGGCGTCTATTTGGCGCTGGCAGAAGTTTATTTAAAGCCAACAACAAGGTGATTTCTGAGTTAAAAAATGCTTGTTTCAATCAAGATTTTGACAGTGCGAAGGTAGTGCAGTTGGCTCACACAGATGGAGCAGTGCTATCGAAGATAATTGAAATTGCGAATAAGACGCTAAGATACAAAAGGAAAACACCTATAACCGATCCCGCACAGTGCGTAGCTCGTATAGGTCAAAAATGTATACAAGGAATAGCACTCAACTTAGAAATGGAATCTGTGAGCATTAAGCTCAATGGTTTCTGGAAGAAAGTTTTCTCAAAGATAGAGCTCAATACTAAAAGAGCCCTTTTAGAAGCGATGGCTTTAAATAAAGAGACGCAAAATATAAATTTATTTGAAATTACTAATAAAACTTTACTATTGAGCTTATCTTGTTACGCAAAGGCTCTTGCGTGTTCAAATCTTGATATTAAAATGACCAAAGAATTACTACGTTATGTATTAACGCCGGAGCCAGTGATGGCAGAATTAATTCAAACATCAATGGGTGTTCGTGTTGAGATACTAAGCTTTTCTGAGGAAGATACTTCAAAAAGCTCATATATTGCTGCGGCAGCGTGGGCAAAGGTATCAAGGGAAGCAACTCAACAACAAGTTTGTAACCTAGAATTTAGCCCCTAAGGAGCACCATGAGTGTAGATATATTTGAACATGTTGAAGCAATACAATCTGCGGTTTCATACTTTGAAAACCGTGATAGTATTATAGATGCAGTTTCATGCTTGGAGATGATGGCTTTCTTAGAAAATGCATTTAAAGGGCGAAAAGTAGAAATATCCGCAAATTACCTACAAAAGAGCGGCTATCACTTTACCATTGACAGACCAAAGGCGGGTTACATTGTACTAAACTCTGTTTCAGGCCAATGGCATCATAATAATTACATAGAACAGTTTCTCATGCGTATACGACTATGTGAGTTAGCATCTTTACCATATCAATGGGTCAACGAGCAAAACGAAAACAACCACGATATAAAACTCCTAATAACGAAAGATGGAGACAAGCACTTTTTAGAAGCGCGCCGGCATTTTGATTTATATGGTGGGGTTAGGTGTGACAATCTTTGTAAAACCATAGAGGATTTTACTGTATCTGCGCAACTTTTATCACAGATAGTGCAACGTGATATAGGCTTAGCTAGAAAAATATCAGAGGCTCCCTTACATCATTCTCAGTCCGAACACACGCAACACTAGCATATTCAAAAAAATTGTAATTAGACCGACCGTAAAACACACTAGGTCTTTTACATATAACACCAGTAGTTATATTCAAACATTCGATAAACTCCCCATCTAAGTGCAAAGAGGCTCGCTCAGGCATTAAATCATCAATAATAAGAGTATCAATCTTACTATCAACGTCATTCATCAACGACAATGGTACTGAATTTTCTTTTTTAAGGAATAAAACCGAACTGTGTACAACTGAATATGCGCTGCAGCCTAAATTAGTTCGACTCGATGTTTTTAAGTCACCGGCTTTAAATAAACTGGAATTAACCTTACTTACAATACTATTCATTAATTTAAAACGTTCGCTGTAAGGAGTATTTATTAGCTTTTTACCATTCACTATCGCAGCATCAACGGCTGTAAACCCAAATCTTGCTGAATAGAAGCCTTCTACAATCGTGTAACCCAAGCCAAGTCTCTTAAAAGCAACCTTAATCATGTTCGTATATGTCGTTGGCAAGGAGAGTGCAGCCCCTTCAATACCAATTTTGTTCGCTGGATAGAATCTAACATTGTAAAACTCATCAAATACAACGACTGACTGAATGCCTGAATAGAGTTCTAAGCATGGATGATTTACAAGGCCATTGATTTGCTTGTCATCTAGCTTTGCGTACGACAGAGTCATGATAGGCTTCGATTTTAGTTGCTCTAGCTCTAATGTTTGGACTGTATTATCATCACGTTTGGCAACTTCAAAATTAATTTGCTCTAAACATGTAATTTCTTCCTCAAGGCGTTCATAAACCAAATGTTCACGTTTAAAGCCACCAGCGGTAAATTCTTCATACTCAAAGTTCAAACCCATACCACATAAATCTAAACGTATGAAAAACTCAGAGTCGTTTTCATACACCATTATGCGTACTGATTTGCGCTCATTTTCATTACATCTTAATATGACACGAGTTTTAATATTCATTTGTTTCACTTCAAATTATTTAACAAAGAAAATCGCTAACAAAGAGTTCTTCAGACGATTCTATATATTCATGTTCTGCCGGTGAAATAGTTTTCACAGACTCAATTTCACTACGTTTGTTATTTACCAATGTTTCATGATTAAAATTCGCCATATCAAATGGGTCTAAAGCAACCTCATTATTATCGATAGGGCTGGTGGCACTTTGGTCACGCGATGTTGAAATTTTAAATCCACCATAACGCGGTAAGTTTTTCTGTTGGATTAATTCAGCAGGGGAGAAAAGATTGGTTTTTCTTCCAATTACTCGACCAAAATCATTCTTAATTAAAGAATCAGCTCTTTCTTGCTTGCGGAAAAATACGTTATGCATTTCTACCGCTATCTTGTACTTAACAGTCACAGGTTTACCAAGAATTGTTTCAGGGCATTGTAATGCATCATCTTCTAGTGCGCGTCTGTAGGTTGACGCTTTGTATATATCGAGCCATTCATCATCATTAAATGCATTGAAGCCGCCATACTTTATATCTATGTAGAGTCTCTTAATCGCTTCAAGTTCTTTAAGAGAGAGCCCACACGAACCTTTACTTTTATCTATATCGAAGTTGATACATGCAGCAATAACTTCACTGTCAGGCTTTTTAGGTAACTCTCGATAATTAATATGATTATCGTTACCACAAAGCTGGTACATATCAGTCGTGTATAAAATAAAGTCCTCATGAACCTTTGTCTTCGTGCTTGAATTAATCAGTTGACGAAAATACGCTGATTTTAGTTCTACAACAGCAGTCAGTTGTTTTGTAGAACGGTCAATTGCGGGCACAATACTCACAAAATCGAGTAATTCGTTTAAATCCAATTCTAAATTTAACAAGGTTTCGTTAAGGGCAAGTAAGATGTCCGATTCATTGACCTCGTGCAAAGAAATAGGCGTGTTTTCGTGAATAATTACACGATTATATTCACCTTGAACAAAATTGGTGATTTTTGCTGTCTTATTGCTTTTGTAGTGCTCAGCTATAGATATAATAATTCTACGCACGATAATTACCCTTTAATTAATCATATTGATATGGCCACTATAGGCCATTTGAATAATCTGACTACTGATCTAATTGATTGGCTAAGAGTGCTGCAAAATCCTCATCACTCACTGATTCTTCTTTCAAATTCTTAGTTTGTGTTACCTTCGGCGTTTGTTGTTCAACCTTTACAACAACACCAGAGTCATTAATACTTCTGTTATTCGGTAGTAAGCCTAATAAGTTTGCAAGACTATTAAATGTTCTGCGTAAAATGACATTTCGCACACACCGACTGGTAAAGTTAACCCAAGCACTTATTCCAGCTTCATCTGCCATGTGAGTTTTCTCAGAAATAATAGACTGAATTTCACTAGTACCAATATATGAGCAATAGAACGTACCATCCGTAAAGGTTATTACAGAGAATGCGGCAACAATGGTGTTTCCATCGGTTGTATATGAGTGAATAAAACGCGGTGGCGTGTTTTCACCGTACCATTCAAACTGATCGCCATCATGTACAACACTGAAGTTTGTAGACTTGATTTTTGAACAGGCACCATAGAACTGATTCATGCCCTGGATACCAATTTGTACAGTTGGAAATACTTGTTCACAGTGAGATTCCCAATGAATAAACAAATAGGCTTCTTTGTCATATGGATTAATAGATAGGCCCATATTGGCTATTTCAAGAATGCAGCGGGCTAATTCTTTAGTTTTAATGCTGTCAAAGCTAGGCTTACGGTTGCTATACAATTTTTGCTTGTTTACTTGAGAGGTTATCCAAGCAAATAGTTCACGTAATTGGCTATTGATTTCATTCACATCAAATGAACGGTCAATTTTATTAGTTTCATACGTGG
>NZ_PJBR01000245.1:0-8463 GCF_002863625.1 Pseudoalteromonas sp. MelDa3
CACACGCCCTAACTAAACTGCAAAATAATGCTGATGTAGATATGACCCCGATGTTAGACATAGTGTTCATATTACTAATTTTCTTTATTGTAACTACATCTTTTGTAAAACCTGTGGCTATTGAATTAAACCGACCACTCGACAGCCCTCAAATAGATAAGCCTGTTAAAAATGCTTTATTTAGAATTGATGAAAGTAACGGAATATATTTTTCGGGGAGGTTAATTGATTTAGAGCAAGTTGCGACTAATTTAGCGATGTTCGCGGCTAAATATGAAATAAGTTCGGTACTTATAACCGCAGACGAAAACAGTACACATAATACTTTAATGAGTGTAATGAATAATATTAAGCAATACGATGATTATTCAATAAGTTTGATTTCTAAATAAAACAGCCCAAGATAAAACCAAAAAAAGGGCCTTACGGCCCTTTGAGTTAAATAACGAAAGGGAGGTTATTAATTAAAAACGGTATTCTGCACCTACGTAGTAGTAAGCACCGTTAAATCCAAATGGAGCAGAACGACGTGAGTAGTCAAACACACCTGAGCTACTTATTACTGTATTGCCACTAGCATCCACAATAGTACCTGAGCGAGAGTTACCTATTTCGTTTTTATCTGGGTAAACATCAAACAAGTTATTTGCACCAATGTTTACCGACAAATCTTCAGTAACGAAGTAGTTAACTTTAACGTCAGTTAAAATTTCTGCGCCATACGTTTGACGACCACCATCTTCTACTGTGTACTCACCAAAGCGATTAAGTGACAGGTTAACTGTCCAATCGTCACGTTGATAAAGCGCACTTAAGTTAATACGATCCTCTGGTTGCCACTCTTCAATAATAGAGATGTCTTCCGCTGAAAATATATCGTCTACGTTTACTGTCTCAAGGCTTGAGCCAGCAGGCGAAAATAACGATACAACATCTGTTTTAGTAAAGTTAGCTGCAAGTGTAAAATCAAGCGTGCCGCCTAAACCTTCAGTGTTCCACGTTGCTACAAAATCAACACCACGAGTTTCTGTATCAGCACCATTTAAGAAGAACTGACCTACGCCAGCACCCGCACTATTTAGTGCAGCATCAAGGCTTGTAGATAAACCTTTACCTAAGCGGTCACTAATTACAATACGGTCGTCAATATCAATTGAGTAGTAATCAACGGTTACATTAATATTATCTGTAACGTTATATACAATACCTAAACTACGGTTTTGTGATTTTTCTTCTTTAAGCTTTGGAATACCTAAGCTTTGCGCAAGTGTTGAATCATTTCTAAATGTACCAACCTCTTCTGCAACTAAATTACCATTAGTACCAACAACAAATTGCGTACTTACGTTATTAAAGTAAAGCTGCTGCATTGAAGGCGCTCTAAAACCTGAGCTTAATGCACCACGTAGTGAAATATCGTCGGTTACAGACCAGTTACCAGCAAGCTTAAAGTTTACTGTATCACCAAAGCCTTTGTAGTTATCGTAGCGAAGTGCACCCGATAAAATTACATCTTCAATCACATAAGATTCTGCATCTATGTAAAATGAAATTACATCACGCGATTCATCAACTGATGACGCAGGAGCTGAACCACCAAAACCTTGTGAACCACCTGATGCATCTTCAGAGCCAACACCACCACTTAAGCCGTTGTAAATACTTACACCGTTGGTTGTATCGTAATCGCGGTATGCGTACTCATTACCTTCTAAAATGCGATATTCGTCAGTACGGATTTCTGCACCCATTGCTAAAGAATAATCATCAAAGTTTTGCGTAAAATCAATATTGATTGTTTGCAGTGATAATTCCATGCCGTAAGCGTACGCTTCACGTGGGATAGTTGTACGAATATCAGCAGCACTTAAACCTTGGTCATAACGTAAAAAGTTAGCGTATGAGGCATTGATAGTGTCACTTGTCGTGTAATCAATGCTGTTTTCACCATAGGTGTAAGATAAATCAAGGCTTGCATCGTTATCAAACTCAGTTTTATAACCAAAGTTGTACGAGATATCGTCGATAGTTGTATTAATTTTTGGTAAGAAACCTAATGGAATCGTCGCATCGTTATCTTGTAGTACTGGGTTACCACCTGCATTTGCATTATGACGGAAAAATGCAGCCGACTCATTTTCACGTGTTGAGTAAGTAATAAAGCCGTAAAGCTCGCCATCACCTAACTCGTAACCGGTATTAATTGTTAAACCAAATTGCTGAGAATCAGCATCACCAATTCTAAAAGTATCACGATCGGCTGTCAGCTCACGCGGATCGCCAGCAAGTAAAGTGCCGTCACTTAGTTCTGTACAACCATAAAACTGACAAGAGCCATGTAAACCAGCACGGTTAGTCGGTGCACGGTCACGGTAATTGATAGTTGTATTTAAATAACCGTCATCACCTAGCGCAAAGCCTTTATTAAAATCAAGGTTAATGGTTTCGCCATCGCCTTCAGAATATTGACCGTAGTTAATAGCCGCTTTGCCACCTTCGCTACCATCTTTAAGCACAATATTAATAACACCTGCAATTGCATCAGAACCATACTGAGCAGCAGCGCCATCACGTAATACTTCAATGCGTTTAATTGCAGAAGCTGGAATTGCATTCATGTCAGTACCTGCGGTACCACGCCCAACAGAGCCATTAATATGAATAATACTTGCTTGGTGACGACGTTTGCCGTTAATTAAAACCAATGTTTGATCGGGGCCCAAACCGCGAAGTGTCGCAGGTCTTAAAGCATCAGTACCGTCACTAATTGCAGAGCTTGAAAAGTTAAATGAAGGGGCGATAGACTGTAGCATACGACCAACTTCTGTTTGGCCTGTATTTTCAAGCGCTTCTGCACTTAAGATATCTACTGGAACGGGTAAATCTTCAACTGAACGTCCTGCTACACGGCTACCGACAATAGCAATTTTTTCAATTTTTTCTTGAGCGACTTCTTCTGCTGCGTTTACACCTTGCGAATTTACTGCAAGTAAAGCTGGTAATACTGCTGCACTGACCGCTGAAAGCTTCATCATGTTGTTATCATTCCTATTGATTTGTTTGAGTTTTATACTCAGTAAACCATTTTGATCAACAACCGCATCGAGTTCAGTCCCACCTAATAATGCCTCTAGAGCATCTAGCTGAGTGTAAAATCCATAAACTGAATTTGCGTCATACTGCTTTGCCAACTCATAAGAAAACACCACGGTTTGCTCTGTTTGTTTAGCATATTCAATTAAGGCTTTGTCTGCTCGCTGCGCTTTTATATCAAATTGCACCATTTGCCCAGTGGTTTGAGTTGCTGCTTGTACACTCAAGCTAAAAATAGCCGGTACAAGCACACTAAATCCACTCAATAAATGCGTTTGGTTACTGCGCAACTTATATAAACAGCTGACAAACAAAAATCCTCTATGGCTTTGTTTCTTTTTTTTAATGTTTTTTTTACGTTCAATCTTTATTGATGCAACTTTATCTAACATTAGTTTGATTTGCATAACGTCTACTTATGATTCTGTATGGTGTTTTAGCGTTACTACATGCTCACCTAAACGCTCATGATCAATCGAAAAATTAGTTTGTAAACTCTCAAGTAAACCTTCAACGTCACCCGCTTTAAATACCCCAGCTACTTTAATACTGGCAAGCTCGGCCGATGAAAGCTCAAAACGTGTGGCGGTATAGCGACTTACTTCATTTAAAGCATCGCTTAGCTCTTCTCCATTAAAAATAAGCATGCCATTTTGCCATGCCAAATCGCGTTGTACGTCGTTCATTGAAAGCTGGGTAATTGGCTTGGTAACACTCTGCTCTATAATTACTTTTTCGCCTGAGGTAACAATATTGGCATTAATTTGACGAATTTTTTGCGTGCTGTTATCTGCAAGCTGATAATCTTTAAAGTCATTTGCGTCAACCGCTACACTAGGGTCGGTGATCATCACTTTGCCTTCGGTAACAACAAGCTCTAAATCTGATGAGGTATTACGCTGTACATTAAACACGGTACCGAGTGCGGTAAAGCTTTTGTCGCCGGCCATAACACTAAACGGACGCGTGGCATCTTTTGCTACGTTAAAACGCCCTTCTCCACGACTAAGTAACAACTGCCTGCGGCCTTTGCTATAAGCAACTTCTAGCAAGCTATTAGTATTAAGCTGCACTATAGTGCCGTCTGGCAATACATACGTTGCTTGCTCGCCTACTTTTGTTTTGTAAATTTTAGTGTAGTTAACTTTTGCAAGCTCTTGGTTATAGCCGTTTTCTAAATTAATTAATAAGTAGCTGCATACCATTAACGCTGCAAATAAGCTCGCTGCAATTGAGTAAGAAAACATCCACTTATTTTTTGATGCTTTAGTATTGTTACGCTGAGGAAATAAATGACTTAATTCATTTAACACCGAAAGCTCATCCCAAAGCTGAGCAAGCTCGTATATAGAGTCTTGATGGGCGATGCTTTGCATCATCCATAATTTAAATTGCTCTTTTTCATCATCAGTTAAACCACGATCAATCGCGCTTATCCAATCACATGACTTTTCTAAAATTAAATCTTTTGAATTAAATTGATGAACATTACTCATTCTGCGACCCTCTTAACTGAGATAGGGTGTGCTTGAGCTTTAGGGTTTGTTTGTGGACTTTGCTCATGTTCCCGCATGTACAACATGGTTTGTAACAATCCTTTGGCAATGTGTTTTTCAACAGTGCTTTGGCTTAACTGCATTTGGTCTGCGATCTCTTTTTGGCTCATGCCGTAAACTTTTTTTAATATAAAGCATTTACGAATCGATGAGCTTAGTTGCTCAGTAGCTCTACAAAAAAGTAAAAAGCGCTCTTTAGATGTGTATTCATCCTCAAGCTTCATTGATTTGAGTAATACCGGTAATTCGTTATCATTTTCTAACGAATCATTAAATTTGTTGTCCCACTTAGCTATATGGTTAAGTGCTAAGTGTTTTGCTGTTTTAAGCATGTAACTGCGCGTAAACTGTATATCTTGCTTTAAATCAGCTTCGTAGCTTTTTACAAAGGTTTCTTGCACAATATCTTCTACATCGTCGGGCTGAACGATGCGCGATACAAAACGTTTGAGCTGTTTAGATATATCAACAAATGTTGACGTGAATTTTACTTTTTTCGTCATCCTTAACATCCACCTGTTGTTATTTTTATTATTAGGGCGTGTTGGCCTTTCGTGGTTGAATTTGCAGCAGTACGTTTGGTATTTAGGCAAGGCAGAGCCTATGTAGTGTGGTTATTCCCCATAAATAGGCGATAACGCAGCATAAATGCCAAACATGCGCTGCCCGTTGGGTTCTTTCTAGGGACGATTAACTCTTTGTTGCTTGGTTTTGACTTAGCCCGCTAGGTTACAAACCTCGCGCCGCGATTAAATCGTACCTAGATTGAAAAAATTTCAATCCACAAAGGTCAACACACCCCATTAGATTACGAGTTTTTGATATAAAAACAAGCTCAAATGTTAATTCTGGGTTATTTAAATGGATAGGAAGATAAATGAGTAAATTTTTAGATTACATCCGACTTAGTTTCTTTGCATTCGGTTTACTACTTGGGGTGCAAATTCCTGCATTTATAAGCGATTTTGGCCAAGCATTATCAGCCCAATTAATTGAAGCTAATAATGCCATTGCGCCTTTTAAAAGCGATGCAGCTAAGTATTTTAATAATGATTTAAATAAGCTAATTAAACACTATAAAAATATTGATGATGGGATTGTGAATAAAGGTGCAAGTAATATCAGTACACTTTACACACGACAACAAGACTTACAAATCGCTGTAAATAGGTTTGCGCAATCTCCATATATTTTTACTATAATCAGTGGCATGAGTGATGTAAAGCAACAAGTGTGGCAACGCTTCGAAGGTCAAATCATTTTAAAAAAAGACTCTATTATAGCCGCCATTGTTGCAGCTATTATAGTTGCCTTACTTGCCGAGCTTACTGGTTATTTGTTTTTAACTGGAGTAAAACGCTCATTTAAACGCTTATTCGCAGCTCAAAAATAGTGATTTCATAAAGTCATAAAATACATCGGTTTTGCGGGTAGTTAAGCTATTTTGCGGACGCAAAAACCAAACTGGTGCATCATCTTGTGCCATTACACCGGGCATAACTTCAACTAAAATGCCATTTTTAATATCTTCATGAATAGCTATCATTGATTTAATTGCAATGCCATGACCTGCAATGGCTGCTTGAGTCATATTGTCGGAATTAGAAATAGTAAAGCGTGTTCTTGCATTAAAAGTATGTGTTTTACCTTGTTCATCAAAAAGCTTTAATTGGCGCTGCCACGGCAGGCAAACCCAATAGTGTTCGCTCAATTGAGCTAAGCTTTTAGGCATGCCATATTTTTTTATGTAGCTAGGAGCTGCGCAAAGTATACGTTTGTTGTTTACTATTTTTCGCGACAGTAAACCGGAATCATTTAATTGTCCTACACGAATTGCCACATCTTGTGCGTCATCAACAACATTTACAAAATGATCTGTAATTAAAAAATCAAGTTTTAGTTCAGGATAGGCCTGCTCTAACTCATTAAGTCTTGGCATTACGTATTTTGAAAAAATCCAAGGGGGCATAGTCACGCGTAATAAACCACTCACAGATGAACTACGCGCACCAATACTATGCTCAGCGTCGTGCAGCGCCTCCATTATAGCGCCAACTCGCGTATAAAATATTTCACCTGCGGGAGATAACCGTACTCGTCGGCTATCTCTAAAAACAAGTACTGTTGCAAGCTCACGTTCTAATTTACTTAAGCGATGGCTTACCGTTGCAGGCGATAAACGCTGCTCGCGCGCAGCAGCAAGCACCCCTTTATTTTCAACTACTGCTATAAATGTTTCTAGGTCGCTTAAATTATACATAAAGATGCCATTGTGCACTTTTCAATGTTTAACATTTTCGAATGAAGCTTTCAGTTTTGCAATGTTTATTTAAATATGTAAAACACTATAATTGCAAATAGTCTAATTATTGAGGTTCAATCATGAGTTTAAAAGCGCAAATAGATGCCTATAACGTACAAAAAGATGCCAAGTTACCGGCTGACGTTTTAGCATTAATGAACACTACAAACGAAGAGCTTATTGCACAGCATATTAAAGACAATGCGTTGCAAATTGGTCAAAAGGTAGAAAACTTCAGCCTAGCCAACCATAACGGCGAAAACATTGAGCTTGCGGATTTATTAAAAAAAGGCCCGGTAATTATTAGCTTTTATCGTGGTGGCTGGTGCCCATATTGTAATTTAGAGCTAAAAGCACTTAATGACTACTTACCGCAATTTAAAACTCAAAATGCTCAGTTAGTCGCAATATCACCACAACTGCCTGATGAAACTCTCTCAACTGCACAAAAAAACGATCTTGAGTTTGACGTGCTTTCAGATGTTAGTAATAAAGTAGCTGAGCAATTTGGTTTATTGTTTACACTTGATGAGCGTATTCAAGCGTTATACACACAATTTGGTATTGATTTTGAACACTACTACGGCGATAAAAGCTTTAAATTGCCGCTACCGGCTACTTATGTGATAAACCAAGAAGGTGTTATTACATACGCATTTTTAAACGAAGACTACACCCTACGCGCAGAACCTACTGATATTATGGCAGCACTTGAATCGGAGAATAACTAATGTCTATTTTAAAATCGTTAAAAACACTTACTCTTTCACTACTTGTAGGCACAAGCCTTGTATCTGGTTATGCAGTCGCTGATGAACCAAAAGAACAAGTAAAGCCCAAAGTGCTTATTTTTGATGTAAACGAAACCCTACTTGATTTAACGTCAATGCGTACCTCTATTGGTAAAGCACTAGGCGGGCGTGAAGATTTATTACCACTTTGGTTTTCGACTATGCTGCACCATTCATTAGTAGATACAGTAAGCGGTAGTTATCACGACTTTGGGCAAATTGGGGTGGCATCACTCCTTATGGTTGCTCAAAATAATAATATTGATATTACTAGTGAACAAGCTAAAACAGCTATTGTTACGCCTCTTTTAACGCTTCCTCCACACAGCGATGTTAAAGAAGGACTGGCAAAACTTAGAGCTCAGGGCTATAAGTTAGTAAGCCTTACAAATTCTTCAAACAAAGGTGTAAAGGCACAGTTTGAAAGCGCTGGTTTAATGTCTTACTTTGATGCACGTTACAGCATTGAAGATATTAAAATTTACAAACCAGACTTACGTGCTTATGAATGGGTACTTAAAAAGCTAAATGTAGCACCAAATGAAGCTATGATGGTTGCAGCCCATGGCTGGGATGTTGCTGGCGCAAAAGAAGCAGGCTTACAAACCACTTTCATTGCACGCCCAGGTAAAGCACTTTACCCATTAGCTAAAAAACCAGATCACGTTGTGAAAGATTTACATGAATTAGCCGCTCTACTTAAATAAGTATGCGCTGATGA
>NZ_PJBR01000015.1:0-46926 GCF_002863625.1 Pseudoalteromonas sp. MelDa3
AATTATAACGATAACTGATTAGTTAGATGGTCCAATTCTTTCGTTAATGCTCTATACTAATAACAATAAAAATTTATGGTGAAGGTAAATGCTAAAAAGAAATATTTTGTTGAATGTAACAAAAAATAATAAATTAATGCTCGTTGCAACAATAATATTTGTTCTTATAGCTTTGCCTTCTCTATATATGTTCGATCAAAAAGTAAGAAGTGATGTTTACCATTCAGCTCAAATAGAATTAAAACGTGAGCTTGAAACAAAAAGCCTTTCACTAAAAAACCATCTTAAAGATAGTGTTACCGCTATTCGCTTTTTAGACGCAACGCCCCCGATTAAAGGCATTACTCGCGCCACTGAAAACAAGAAAATAGATCCCTTGTTAGGCACGCGCATTGACGTTTGGGAAGAGCGCTTAGCGAGTATTTTTAGTGGTTTTATGCGCACAGACGACAGCATACTTCAGGCTCGCTATATTATTCTCGCAGATGGTGGGCAAGAAGTTGTCAGGGTTGATAGAAACCAACTCGGAGAAATTAATCGGCTGCAAGGCCTGCAATTACAAAAGAAAGGCCAACGCGATTACATGATAAAAGCGAGTATGCTCGATAATAAAAGTGTTTATATTTCTCCTATTAACTACAACCGTGAAAATGGGCAGATACAAGAACCTTATATAAGTACTTTTCGTGTAGCTAAGCCTGTTTTTGATGAAAAAAATAAAATTTTTGCAATATTAGTCACTAACTACTTTGCTGATAAATTAATAAAAAGTTTAACGGTTGAATCTCCACAAGGAACACAAATTTACCTAATGAATAATGAAGGTGAATTTTTATATCATCCAAACTCTCAATTACGCTTCGGTTTTGAATTTAATAAAGCAAAAACATGGACTGAAGAATTTTCCACTGCAAGCACAATGGCAGAGCAAGGCACTTTACCGCTAAGTAATTACCCAATTGCTTACACGTTAAAAAAACGTATTTCGCTTGATGGTGATATTGCCATGTTACCTTTAGAGCTTGGTGTAAGTGTTGATACTAAAACGTTGTTTGCAAAGGTGAACGAAAGGCGTCAAAACTTTATTGCAATGCTAGTGGTATTCTTTAGCGTATTTTTAGTTATTGCCTTTTTATACCAACGTTTTATAAACCGTAAGTTGTTAATTAATTCTCTAAAAGAGCAAAACAATAAAGTAATAGAAAATTCTTTGGATGCTATTTTTACAATTGAGAAAAACGGCGAAATTGTTCACTTTAATAATACAGCTAAAGAGGTTTTCGGTAATTCAATCTCAGGCACTAGCCCTGACTTTGTTTCTTTATTTAACTTAAATGAAGCCGATAATAACTGTATAGAAGAGACTATTTCAAACGGATCAAAAATGCCGTTTGAAGCTATCTACACAGATGGTTATGGCAACAAACAATACTTTTCAATTACACTCAGTAGTATTTTTGATGTCTACAATAACCGTTATCAGGTAGCGGCTATTTTAAGAAATATTAGCTCATTAAAAAATACTCAATCAGAGCTTGAAGGCTTAAACAGTACTTTAGAGCTAAAAGTATCACAAAGGACTGTTGAGCTAGAGCGAGCAATTGATCAAGCATTAGCAGCGAGCCAAGCAAAAAGTGACTTTGTAGCAAATATATCTCACGAAATACGCACACCGATGAATGGCGTTTTGGGTATGCTTGAAATGCTCAAAGAAGATGGCTTAAGTGAACAACAATACCATTACTTAAAATTAGCTAATAGTAGTGCTAACTCTCTGATGAATTTGATTAACGATATTCTCGATTTTTCTAAAATTGAAGCGGGTAAGCTTGATATTGATAATCATACATTTGATGTTGTTACAGTATGTAGCGATATGATTAGCTCTTTAGCGTTACAAGGCCAGCGCAAAGGTCTTGAAGTATTTTTAGATACTAAAGATGTAGTAGACAGAATGGTTATTGGCGACAGCCATCGCCTTAAACAAATTTTAATTAACTTAGTTAATAATGCTTTTAAATTCACTCACCGAGGTGAAGTAAGTTTAACAATTGGTTCTAAGTACATTACCGACTCAAAGTTATTAATGAGCTTTACAATAAAAGACACTGGTATTGGTATAGCACCAGAGAACATAGACAAACTATTTGAAGTGTTTACACAAGAAGACTCAAGCACAACCCGCCACTTTGGTGGTACAGGCTTAGGTTTATCTATATGTAAAAAGCTCGCTCAGTTAATGGGTGGTAATATCACTGTTATAAGTGAAAAGGGCGTTGGTAGTACATTTACAGCAACGGTTGAGCTACACGTCGCACAAGAGAAAAAACTAAACACAGGTATTGAACTTGCTACTAGCATTAGCGTAGCTGCATTAATAGCGCGCGATAATGTCTATCAAAATGTGTGCGATTTATTGCTATTAACTTGTAAAGTAAATGCAGAAAACATTATAAGACTCGACTACTTTAGTGAGCATAAAGAGTTTGAGGCTGACTTATTATTGATTGATGATGAGCACCCTCAAATTGATGCCCTTATTAATTACTGTAAACAGTTTAATAAAAAGTATGTTTTAATTTTACGCGACATGGTGACCGATAAACCAACTAAAATGGTGTTACCTGAAGGTAGCCATATTTTAAATAAACCGCTTACCCAAGATCAATTCAGCTATAAGTTAGCCAGCTTATTTGGTGCTAGTAATGACTGTATTATAGCGCCACCCAAAGGCTTAACAGAAGAACAAGTAGAGCCTGACCTTTCTGCTTATCATATATTATTAGTAGACGATAATATGATAAACATTGAAGTAGCTAAGGCGATTTTAAAACGTACTAAAGTAAAAATTACCTGTGCATCAGATGGCGTAGAAGCATTAGAAGCATTGAGAGAAAACACAGAACAATCCTTTGATGTAATTTTAATGGACTGCCAAATGCCTAATCTAAATGGGTACGATACAACGAGTGAAATCAGAAATAGCAAAGCCGGAGTCGATTACACACACATTCCTATTATTGCTATGACAGCAAGCGCGATGGAAGGTGATAGAGAGCGTTGTTTAACTGCAGGCATGAACGACTATATTACTAAACCAATCAAGCCAAGAACGCTAAAAGATAAGTTAATCACCTGGCTAAGTTAATAGTTATTAATTGAGAATCAGCTGCTTATGCAGCTGATTTTTTTGGTTTAGCATCCGTTGATATATTTAACTTTGTTATGTCGGCGCTATCGAGTACGGATTGTGTGTCTGACCAATGTAGTAATTCAATTTTTCCATCTTGCTGCTCTACTAGCGCTGTACAGCTCTCAATCCAATCTCCATCGTTACAATACATAATTCCGTCATCAATTTTTATTTTGGGATGATGAATGTGTCCACAAATAATACCGTCTACGTTTTGCTTTTTAGCTTCATGAATTGCGGCATCTTCGAAGGCTTTAATTGCTTCACGTGCTTTGTGTACGCGAGCTTTTATCCATGATGCAAGCGAGTAGTAATTACCACCAAATAGCTTTCGAATACGATTGGTCCAGCGGTTTAAAAATAATAAAAAGTCGTATCCTGCATCACCCGCGATACTAATAAGTTTGTTATAGCGTGTCGCCGAATCAAAATCATCACCGTGTACGAGTAAAAAACGTTTATTAGCTTTAGTAGTGTGAATAAACTGCTGGTGGATTTCAATACCAAATAACGTTTGATTTATATAGTTCCTAAACGTTTCGTCATGATTACCGGGTATATAAATGACGCGTGTACCGTTAACTGCTTTTTGTTGTATACAGCTCAATACTTGATAATGCGAAGGGTGCCAATAAAACTGTCTTTTCATCGACCATAAATCAATAATATCACCCACTAAATAAAGTGTGTCGGATTCTACCGAGTTTAAAAAATCGAGCAAATAATCGGCTTTACAGTCTTTGTAACCTAAATGAACATCTGATATCCAAATAGTAGGGTAGTGTTGCTTCTTACGCTGTTGATTGTTTGTCATGCCCGTTATCCATAGTGTAATAGTTAACACTGTAGATAAACCCAATGACACTTATGAGACACTTTAGCGAAGCCTCTATGACAATTTATACAAAGTCATGCAATTAAAATATTTATATAGAGCTAGGGCGTGTTGACCTTTCGTGATTGATTTTTACAGCAGACTGTTTGGTTTTTCGGCAAGGAAGAGAATATGTAGCGTGGTTATTCTCCATAAATAGGCGATAACGCAGTATAAATGCCAAACATGCGCTGCCCTTTGAGTTCTTATAGGGACTATTAACTCTTTGTTGCCTACATGGATGTCGGTAAGGGGCGTAAGCAGGACGCGGAAGCTTTGCTCGGCTTTACTTATTCTTACATGGATGTAAGTCAGTAGAATAACGCAGGAGCAGTTATCGAGTCTACTAGGTTACAAACTTCGCGCTGCGATTAAATCGTCCCTAGATTGAGCGAATTTCAACCACGAGATCAATGCGCCTTAGGAAAGGTGAGTTGATGATCAGCTACCATTACGCATTGCTATTAATTGCGCATAAAAAAGGCCGCATTTTAAATGCGGCCTTATAGTCTGTTCTAAGCGAGGGTGTTATTAACCTTTAACGGCTGCTTTAATTGCATCAATTGCTGTATCGATATCAATCATTAGCTTTTCACCTGTACGGCGGTTTTTAAGCTCAACTTTATTCTCGTCAAGGTTACGCTCACCAATTACTAGCGTAAATGGCACACCAATTAGCTCCATGTCATTAAACATAACGCCAGGGCGCTCTTTACGATCATCAAATAACACATCAAGACCTGCATCTTTTAAACCTTGGTAAAGGTTATTTGCAATATCAGGAATACGATGCGATTTGTGCATGTTCATTGGAACAATTGCTAAATCGAATGGCGCGATTGATTTTGGCCAAATGATCCCGTATTGATCGTTGTTCTGCTCAATAGCAGCGGCAACAATACGTGAAACACCAATACCGTAACAACCCATAGTCATGGTTTGGTTTTTACCACCTTCGTTTAACACGCCGGCTTTCATGGCTTCTGAGTATTTAGTGCCAAGTTGGAAAATATGCCCAACTTCAATACCGCGTTTAATTTGCAAAGTACCTTCACCACATGGGCTCATATCGCCTTCAATAATATTACGAATATCAGCAACGTCGTAATCAGTTACGTCACGATCCCAGTTAATACCGCTGTAATGCTCGTCGTCTTTATTTGCACCGGCAACAAAATCAGCAAGTATGTTAGCTGTTCTGTCAACAATAATAGGCATTGATAAGCCAACAGGGCCTAATGAGCCAGGCTTTGCGCCAATAGCAGCAACAATATCCGCCTCTGTTGCCATTTCAAGCGGAGAGTCTACTAAAGGGTGTTTTTCAGCTTTTAGTTCATTTAATTCGTGATCGCCACGAAGTACAAGTGCCACTAAACCACGTACTTCATTTTCATCAGGCGTACCATAAACAATTAACGTTTTAACACCGCGATGTGGCTTAACACCGTAGTGTTTTTTAAGCTCATTAATAGTTTTAGCGTCAGGTGTTGGAAACGCTTTAAGCTCTTTTGATGCTTCAGGGCGAGCTTCAATAGGTGCCAGTGCTTCTGCTTTTTCAATGTTAGCGGCGTAATCACTGCCATCACTAAATGCAATGGCATCTTCGCCCGATTCAGCAAGTACATGAAACTCATGCGATACGCTACCACCAATAGAGCCTGTATCGGCTATAACAGGGCGGTAATCAAGGCCTAAACGCTCAAAAATGTTACAGTATGCTTTGTGCATTGCTTGATAAGTTGCATCTAAACACTCTTCACTTAAGTGAAAAGAGTAGGCATCTTTCATTGTAAATTCACGAGCACGCATTACACCAAAACGAGGACGACGTTCGTCGCGTACTTTAGTTTGTACTTGGTATAAAGTAACCGGTAGTTGTTTGTAGCTGCTTATTTCTTTACGAACAAAATCTGTAATAACTTCTTCGTGTGTTGGGCCAAGTGCAAACGTACGGTTATGACGGTCTGTAAAGCGCATAAGCTCAGGACCAAATTCATTCCAACGACCAGACTCTTCCCACAAATCAGCAGGTTGAATAACAGGCATTAGCATTTCAATGGCTCCAGCTTTGTCCATTTCTTCACGTACAATGTTTTCTACTTTACGTAGCACGCGTAAACCAGAGGGTAACCAAGTGTATAAACCCGAAGCGACGCGACGGATCATACCGGCTCTAAGCATTAACTGATGCGATACAATTTCAGCATCTGATGGCGTTTCTTTAAGTGTTGCGAGTATATATTGGCTTGTACGCATGTTTTTTCCGAAATAGAGTAATTATATTCTTTTAATAGAGCTTAAGTTTACCAGCGGATGCTTTTACACTAAAGCGCTAAGTGAGTTATTTAGTTTTTTTCTATGCTTGTTACTAAGTTATGTGCATCATTAACCTGCCAGCGAATATTAAAGTCATAGAGAGTCATCCCGTAGCTTTGCATTTCTTCTTTTTGTTTTTTATAAGCAGGGCGAGGATCTTGTTTTAAAACATTGGCTATAAAATCATGTAAGTCTGGGTATTGTGATTGGGCATTAACGAACTCAATTGCCTGAGGGCTAAATTCAACCGTCATTTGTGTTTCAGGGCGCGTGTCAGCAAAGCCAGCGCTTGCATCGGGCATTGAGTCTGAATAAGGTAAATACGGTTTTATATCAATGATTGGTGTGCCATCAAGTAAATCAATCCCAGCAAGTAATAAGCTAAGTTGTCCGTTTTTATATTCAATGCCTTCAAGTTTTACTGCGCTCATTCCAATCGCGTTGGGTCTAAATGTAGCGCGGGTAGCGAATACGCCTTTTCGCTCATTACCACCTAATCGTGGAGGGCGTACCATAGCAGAATAACCTTTATCAGCTGTTTCGTGAAAACGAAATAGCAACCAAATATGAGTAAATTCATCGAGCCCGCGTACAAATTCTTCGCGATTAAAATCAGGTGCAAAAATAAGCTTTGCTTTAGCTTGGGGCACTAAACGCGGTTGCCTAGGTATAGCAAACTTTTGTTTATAAGGAGATTCAATGTGGCCAATAGCCGAAATGGTGTAATCGCTCATAGTACTCGGGTACAAATAAAATAGAGCGCTATTCTACCCGCATTTAGTCTTTATCGCATTAAGGTAAGAAAGTTTATTACTTATAAACCGCTCGGTTTAAATCTTTAATTAGACTGAATGGTTTATATGATTGTATTAGTTAAAAAGAGCCTGAAACAAAAAAGGTAAGCCCTTAGGCTTACCTTTTATACATGTTAAATATTAATTAAAACATGTACTGAACTGATACAGATGCTACATCCATATCTGGATCAATATCGTCATCAAGTTTGTAGCGTTCGTACTCTAAACGAAATTGTACATTTGTTGTAAGTGCGTATTCAATACCCGCACCATAAAACGCATCACCACCATCTGTAGAAGCTGTTACACCGCCTACTGGTAAATCTTGTGTGTAATCAGCATCCCATTCAAGCCAACCGCCTTTTGCATACACAGAAAAGCTCTCAGTGATAGGATAGCCCAGACGTGCGGCAAGCGATACGCCATCAATTTCAGCTTTGCTGTCGATATCACTCACTTCATCAAAGTTTTGATATGCAAGCTCTAAGCTTAAGTATTCATTAAATTGTGCACCAACGTAACCTTTAAGCATTTGTGCATCGTCGTCAAAATCAGTGTCGTTATCGCTATCTTCAAATTCAAAAGAATATTGACCGTAACCAATACCTGTGTAGATACGTGGAGAATCGAAATCAGAAATGTCAGCGTGTGCTGCAGAGTTAAAACCCATTGTTGCTAAAGCAAGTGCAGAAAGAGAAAGTGTTTTAATCATTGAATAGCTCCTTTAAAATAATTTAAATGTTTGATTAAACTTATCAAACGACAATTATCTAGTTGCAGCGAACATGCCAATTTTAAAAATGATATTAAAACGCCATAATAGCTACTTTTGTATTAGTTATTATGGCGTTTAGATTGTTTTATAAACAAACTGAACTTTTTGATGATTTTGTTTTCAAATATAAGTTGTATGTTTTACAAAACATTATGAGTTTTTTACATGCCTATTGGATACATTCTTAAATGATTATTTTGGCACCTAAACTGTATGAAGCAAGTTTTCTGTTTCTATCGCAATTTCTTTCATTTTTATAGCGTAGTTTTCTAATTTAATATCTTCTTCGGTCACGGCTTTAAACGAAGGCACTTCTATTGGGTAACCCGTTTCATCCATAGCAATAAAGCTGATAACACAATGATTTGTTTCAACCATATTTTGTGTTTTTGGATCGCCACAACGCACTTGAATAAATATTTGCATGCTACTTCTACCCGTATGGGCAATTTTAGCTTCTACTTCGACTATTTGACCCACTAAAATAGGGCGTCTAAATTTAACACCCGCAACCGAAACCGTTACGCAGTAGTGACCACTCCAACCCGCAGCACATGCATAGCCTGCTTGGTCAATCCATTTCATGACGGCCCCACCATGAACTTTACCACCAAAATTAACATCGGTAGGCTCTGCTAAAAAACGAAAAACAACTTTTGACGACGGCATAGCTAACACTCTTATTATTAAAACTACTATTAGCATAACGTAAAAAAGGGGCCGAAGCCCCTGCAATTTAGGATATGTTTATAATTTATATGTAAAAAAAGTGATTATATGTGTATATAACGCATAATTTAGTTACATATTAGGGTAGTTTGGCCCACCAGCACCTTCTGGGGTTACCCAGGTAATGTTTTGGCTTGGGTCTTTAATATCGCAGGTTTTACAGTGCACACAGTTTTGGGCGTTAATAACAAACTCTTTATTGCCTGCTATTTCTTGTACTTCGTAAACGCCTGCTGGGCAATAACGCTGTGCGGGTTCATCAAATTTAACTAGATTTACGTTAATAGGAATTGACGCATCTTTGAGCTTTAAATGACAAGGCTGTGATTCTTCGTGGTTAGTATTTGATAAAAACACACTTGAGAGTTTATCAAAGCTAAGGTATCCATCTGGCTTTGGGTACGCTATTTTGTCAGCAGCGTTAGCATCTACAAGGGTCGAGTGATCGGGCGTATTATCTTTAAATATAAACGGTAAACCACCATTAAAAATGTTTTGATCAAGCGTGTTATACGCACCACCTATAAATTTACCTAATTTGTGCATAGCAGGGCCAAAGTTACGAGATTGATATAACTCTTTATATGCCCACGATTGCTCAAACGCAGTTTGATAATTAGCTAAATCGGTATTTGCCAACTCATTTTGCAATGCTTCAAAAATAACCTCAGCGGCAATCATTCCTGATTTCATTGCGGTGTGATTACCTTTAATTTTTGCAAAATTAAGTGTGCCTGCATCGCACCCTATAATTAAGCCACCAGCAAAATGCATTTTTGGTAATGAATGTAAACCGCCCTTAGCAATAGCACGCGCACCGTAAGCAATGCGTTCTGCGCCTTCAAGTACGTTTTTAAATACTGGATGGTGCTTCATTCGCTGAAACTCATCGAACGGGCTTAAATGTGGGTTTGAGTAATTTAAGTCAACAATTAAACCTACAACGACTTGGTTGTTTTCACTGTGATACATAAATGCACCACCATTAGTATCGCCGCTAAGTGGCCAACCAGTACCATGAACAACTTTGCCAAGCTCATGCTTACTTTCATCAATTTGCCAAATTTCTTTAAAGCCTAAACCGTAATGCTGCGGCGATGAATCTGCATCAAGTGCAAACTCATTAATTAGCTGCTTACCTAAATGACCTCGGCAGCCTTCTGCAAATATAGTGTATTTTGCACGAAGCTCCATGCCTGGCATGTAACCGTCTTTTTTATTACCGTCTTTGTCGACTCCCATATCGCCAGTGATAATGCCTTTTACTGCTTTATCTTCAATTATTAAAGAGTGTGCGCTAAATCCTGGAAAAATCTCTACGCCTAAGCTTTCAGCTTGTTCTGCTAGCCATCGACATACATTACCCATAGATACAATGTAGTTACCATCATTATGAAATGTTTTTGGCGTAGCAAAGTGGGGGATTGATGTCGCTTTTTGCTCGTTATTAAACCAATAAATTTCATCGTTAGTTACTTTGGTTGTAACCAGTGCGCCAAGCGCTTGCCAATTTGGTAGCAGTTCATCCAAAGCTTTGGTTTCAAAAATAGCGCCTGAGAGTATATGTGCACCCACTTCAGAACCTTTTTCGACGACGCAAATCATGCACTCTTGTTGTTTTTCTTGTGCTAATTGCGCGAGTTTAATTGCACTTGAAAGCCCCGCAGGGCCAGCGCCAACAATTACTACATCAAATTCCATGGTTTCACGTTCGACCATAATAACCTCTTTATATATGACGGACTTATTCGAATGTTTACTACGCATTTAAATAAGGTGTACAGCCTATTTTTAACCTTGCAAATTAAACGTTACAGACTGTGAATAGTTAAAGGTTATTTTAGGTTGACGTTTACGTCAACAGGAAGTAGTCTAATTTCATAAAATAAATAAGTTGACGTGCACGTTACCTTGTAGGTTTAAATAATTATGGAGTTCCTATGAAAGTTCTCGTACCAATAAAAAGAGTGATTGATTACAACGTAAAAGCACGCGTTAAAAGTGATAACAGCGACGTGGATTTAACCAACGTAAAAATGGCAATGAACCCATTTTGTGAAATTGCTATAGAAGAAGCAATCCGCCTTAAAGAAGCCGGTACAGCCAATGAAGTTGTTGCTGTTACTATTGGTCCTAAAGCATCGCAAGAGCAATTGCGCACAGCATTAGCACTGGGTGCCGACAAAGCCATTCACATCGAAACCGATGAAAAGCTCGAGTCACTCCATATTGCAAAGCTACTCGCTAAAATTGTAGAGCAAGAAACGCCTGAACTTGTTATTTTAGGTAAACAGTCAATTGACTCAGATAATAATCAAACAGGTCAAATGCTTGCTGCGCTTACTAATCGTGGGCAGGGTACATTTGCATCCAAGGTTGTTATTGAAAATGGCAAAGTAAACGTGACCCGCGAAGTTGATGGCGGGCTGCAAACGGTAGCACTTAATTTACCGGCGGTTGTTACAACTGATTTACGCTTAAACGAGCCTCGTTACGCATCACTGCCAAATATTATGAAAGCCAAACGTAAGCCGCTTGAAGTAGTAGCAGCTGATTCGCTTGGTGTTGATTTAACACCGCGAATGCAATTAATAAGCGTAGAAGAGCCAGCTAAACGTACCGCAGGAATTATTGTTGAAGACGTTGCACAGCTTGTAGAAAAATTAAAAACAGAGGCAAAGGTGATTTAAATGAAAACACTCGTAATTGCAGAGCACGACAACGGTGCCTTAAAACCAGAAACCTCAAAAACTATTAACGCTGCAGTAAAAATGGGTTTTCCTGTTGATGTGCTTATTGCAGGGAACAGCCTAAGCGCAATGAGCTCACAAGTGGCCAGCATTGTTGGCGTAGCTAATGTTTTAGTTGCCGATAATAGCGTTTATGAACATCAGTTAGCTGAGAGCATGACCGATTTAGTTTTATCGCTTAGCGACACCTACAGCCACATTGTTGCAAGTGCTACTACAACAGGTAAAAACTTTATGCCACGTGTTGCTGCGTTATTAGATGTTGCGCAAATTTCTGAAATTATCGCAGTAGTGGACGCCGATACATTTAAACGTCCAATTTATGCAGGTAATGCAATCGCAACGGTTAAATCACTCGACAGTAAAAAAGTAATTACCGTACGTGCCAGTAGCTTTGATTTACAAGGTGAGCAATCAGCTGCTGCTATAACAAGCATTGATACAGTGTCTGATTCGCAATTAAGTAGCTTTGTAAGTGTTGAACAAACCGAATCAGAACGCCCTGAACTTACGGCTGCCACTGTCGTTATATCGGGTGGTCGCGGTATGCAAAACGGTGAAAACTTTGCACTACTTAATGGTATTGCCGATAAACTAGGTGCAGCTATTGGCGCATCGCGTGCAGCAGTTGATGCAGGCTTTGTACCTAACGACATGCAAGTAGGGCAAACAGGTAAAATTGTAGCGCCTAATTTATATATTGCAGTAGGTATTAGCGGTGCTATTCAGCATTTAGCCGGTATGAAAGACTCAAAAGTAATCGTTGCGATTAATAAAGATCCTGACGCACCTATTTTTCAAGTTGCAGATTACGGTTTAGTGGCTGACCTATTTGAAGTACTTCCACAGCTAGAGAATGCTTTATAGCAGTTAACTTAAAATTTATTCTGGTTGAAAGCCGTTGTGCTCTTTGTGTGCAGCGGCTTTTTTATTCGGTAAATTAAAGACACAAAAAAACCAGCCAATTGGCTGGTTTTTAGTATTTATAAACGGCTAACTTAGTATTAGTAAGTTGCGCTGCCTTTAGTACGAGGGAAGGCAATAACGTCACGTACGTTGCCCATACCTGTTACATAAGCAACTAAGCGTTCAAAGCCTAAACCAAAGCCTGAGTGCGGCACGCTACCGTATTTACGTAGATCGCGGTACCAGCTGTAATCTTCTTTGTTTAAGCCCATTTCTTCTAAGCGTGCATCAAGTACATCAAGGCGTTCTTCACGTTGTGAACCACCAATGATCTCACCAATACCTGGTGCTACAATGTCCATTGCGGCAACGGTCTTACCGTCTTCGTTTTGGCGCATGTAGAATGCTTTAATGTCACGTGGGTAGTTTTTAATAACTACCGGTGCTTTAAAGTGCTCTTCAGCTAAGTATCGCTCGTGCTCAGACTGTAAATCTACACCCCATTCAACAGCGTACTCAAACTTTTTACCACAGTTTTTAAGGATTTCTACTGCTTCAGTGTAATTTACCTGCGCGAAGTCTTTTTCTACAAATTCTTCCAAACGCGTAATTGCAGTTTTTTCTACACGTTGTGCAAAAAATTCCATGTCATCACGGCGCTCTTCAAGTACGGCTTTAAACACATACTTAAGCATATTTTCAGCAAGTTTTGCGATGTCTTCTAAATCAGCAAACGCAACTTCAGGCTCTACCATCCAAAATTCTGCAAGGTGGCGTGATGTATTTGAATTCTCTGCACGGAATGTTGGGCCAAACGTGTAAATTTTTGACATTGCAGACGCGTAAGTTTCGCCATTTAACTGGCCAGATACAGTAAGGAATGCTTCTTTACCGAAGAAATCTTCGCTGTAATCAACTTCGCCTTTGTCTGTAAGCGGTAAGTTTTGCATATCAAGCGTAGATACACGGAACATTTCGCCAGCACCTTCACAGTCACTTGCCGTAATAATTGGCGTGCTGATCCAGTAAAAGCCTTGCTCGTGGTAAAAACGGTGAATAGCTTGTGCTAAACAGTTACGTACACGAGTTACCGCGCCAATCATATTTGTACGAGGGCGAAGGTGAGCGTGCTCACGTAAGTACTCAATGCTGTGGCGCTTTGCCGACATTGGGTATGAATCTGGGTTTTCTACCCAACCTAATACAGTCACTGTATTAGCTTGAATTTCGTAAGATTGACCTTGACCAGCAGATTGTACTAAAACACCAGTAACAGACACAGAACAACCGGCTGTTAAGCTAGTAACTTCATCATAATTATTCAGTGAATTAGGAACTACCGCTTGAATAGGATCAAAACACGAACCGTCATGAACGGCTAAAAATGAAATTCCTGCTTTTGAATCGCGGCGAGTACGGATCCAGCCCTTAATTGTTACTTGGCTGTCTACCGCAACATTGCCTTTTAATAGCTCTGAAATCGCTAAATGGCTCATCTTCACTCCAATGATATAAGTTGCCTAACTATTTTATTTTAACTGTGCGCAGCACTCGGGCATAAATTGCACATAAACGGCGCTGCACTTGAACCCTGTATCTTACCTAGTAAAGTTGAATAAAAAAACTATTGTGGGCAACTCTTTAAAAGTTTTTATGCATGCGGTTTATTTTTAAACAGTTTTTAGAGTTTAATTGCTACTATTATGATTTGTTGCTCTTAAATTTAATGATTTTGTGGCATTATTAACAAACAAATCAAATTAATATTTATTCACACTTAAAAAATCGATGCTATGAAACAAGTTTTTATTTTACGAGGACTACCAGGAAGCGGTAAGTCTTACTACGCGCAAAGCCTTGCTGACGAATTAGGTGGAGTTGACGAAAGCCAATACCTAATCTGCTCAACTGATGATTACTTTATTAATGAGCTGGGCGAATATCATTTCGATAAATTTAAATTGTCGCAATTTCATAATTTAAATTTAGCGCGCTTTATAAACGCACTTGCTCAAGGTATGCCATTGGTGATTGTAGATAACACCAATATTAAAAAGTGGGAATTTATAGCTTACACCCAAGCTGCTGTTGCTTTAGGTTATCAAGTAAAAGAAGTGATAGTGGGTGAAGTGAAAGACAAATCAATGCAGCACTTATATGCTAAACGTAATTCGCATAATGTCCCGCTTAAAACAATAAGCAAAATGGCCTACATGTTTGAGTGGTAGTGCTAAATTTTAGACTGCACGTCTAAATTATTTTGAGTTATAGTATCTAAGTGAGCAGTGATTTTATCATTGCTCCAATCCCACCAAGCTATATCTAGCAGCGTATTTATTGTTTTATCGTCAAATATAAAAACCTACTTAAGGAAAACCTTCCATTGGTGAAGGATTATCGGGGTTTGGTCCGTTCATTGGGTTTTCTCTAATTAATTATGGACGTGTTACTTTTCAGTATACTTTTGTTTAATTGCTAAAATCTCTTCTTGAACTGCAAAAAAAGCATCCACTACTGCGGGGTCAAAGTGCTTCCCACTACCTTCTTTAATAATGGCAAATGTTTTTTCTTGTGAGAATGATTTTTTATAAGGACGTTTTGACGAGAGAGCATCAAATACATCAGCTATAGCAACTACGCGTGCTGCAATTGGAATTTCATTACCTTTTAAGCCATCAGGATAACCAGAGCCGTCCCATTTTTCATGATGTGAGCGGGCAATAATTTCACCGAGTTTAATAACCTCAGAATCAGAACCTGAAAGTATGCTGGCGCCTACAACGGTGTGCTGTTTCATTATTTCCCATTCTGCAGCATCTAATTGTCCTGCTTTAAGCAAAATATGGTCAGGTGTAGAAATCTTTCCGAGGTCATGCATCGACGCTGAAAATAAAATATTTTCAACTGTTCCCTCATCTAGCCCTACACTGCGTGCAACGGCCTCAGAATACAAACTCATGCGTTGAATGTGCGCACCCGTTTCTTCATCTTTGTATTCAGCAGCTTTGGTTAGCCTATTAATTGTTTCTAGTGATGCGGCTTTAATGCTTTGCATTGCTTGCTTTAGTGATTCAGTTCTTTGAGCAACTTCAGCTTCTAATTGTTTCTGATAATTTGTTCTTAAATCGTTATAGTCTTTAATCTTAAGAAGGGACTTAACGCGCGATAATAGCTCGTTTTTATCTACAGGCTTTGTAATAAAATCATCGCAACCAGCATCAATCCCTTTAACTCGCTCTTTTGTCTCTCTTAAAGCAGTAATAAGGACGATAGGTAATAGCTTTAATAGGGCGTCTTCTCTAACACGGCGTGTTACTTCAAAACCGTTCATACCTGGCATCATTATATCAAGTAAAATAAGGTCTACAGGTTGTTGTGCTAAGATATCTAATGCTTGTTTCCCGCCAGTCGCTGTTACTGTTTTATATCCCTTGGGTTCAAGATAAGCTTGCATGAGTTCAATATTTTGAAGGTTGTCATCTACAACCAAAATTAAAGGGCTATCTTTCATTAACTGTTCCTGTGTATAAAGGTTTAAATAATTGTAGTCATTACTTTATATATAAACTTATTTGTTGAGCAAACGTGCGTGTATCTATAGGCTTAGAAATATACGCACTGTTAGGTATACACAGTAATTGGTCTATATCTGCGGGTAAAACAGAAGCGGTAACAAAAACAATAGGAATATCTGCCGTTTCTTTTTCATCACGCAAAATTTTCGCAACTTCTGTTCCAGACATATCTGGGAGTTGGACATCTAATATAATAATTTTTGGAGTCTCACGCTTTATTGTTAAAAGCGCATCTCTTGCATTCATAGCAGTGAATACTTCAAAATTTGCCATGAGTAAAAGATCTTCCTCTAGCAATAGGTTATTCGCATTATCATCAACTATAACTATTTTGGTTTTCATTATGCTTTACCACAGACTTTTGTTTAATTGGCAAAGTTATACGAACCGATGTGCCTTTATTAACACCTTCAGATTCAATAACAAACTCGCCTCCATGCAACTTTACTAGACTTTTTGCGATTGGCAGCCCAAGTCCTGTACCTTCTGTTAATCTAGAATAGGGGGTTTCTATACGGAAAAAACCTTCAAATATTTTTTCCATATTTTCAGCAGCAATACCTATACCCGTATCCCAAATTATTATTTCTATTTCTGTATCAGTATGTCGTGTTTTAACGCCAATTTGACCCTCATCGGGTGTAAACTTCACTGCATTTGAAAGCAAATTATAAAGTATCTGTTTAACCTTAAGGGAGTCAGCTTCAATTGGTGGCAAGTCATCAGCAATATCAAGACACATATTCAATTTTTTCTGGTTAGCTGTATCTGCTGTAAGCCCTGTAATTTCGTGCAATACTTGGCGTATCGGCAAATGAGAGATAGTGAGACTCATTTTGCCTGCTTCAATCTTTGCCATATCCAGTATTTCATTAATAAGTAACAGTAAATGTTTGCCGCTCACCAATACATTTTTAACATACTGTTTTTGTTTGTCATTTAAAGTGCCAAATGTCTCATCGTAAAGCACCTCAGAAAAACCATTTATAGAATTAAGTGGGGTTCTTAGTTCATGCGACATATTTGCTAAAAACTCTGATTTAACTCGAGCAGCACTTTCCAAGTCACTCGTTAGCACTTCTAGCTCTTTATTCGCTTTTACGAGTCCTTCTTGAATCGCGTTACGTTCAGTAATGTCCTCGATAGACAATAAAATAATACGATCTTTTGACTGAGTACGTTTAATTTGCCTTGCGTTGAGCAGCATTGTACGCCAACCAATTGTTTTAAAATTGTGCTCAACTTTATAATCATCAAAGCTCGTTTTTTGAGGCAATATGGTTTCTAATAATTCACGAAGCTTGGGAATGTTCCATTGATTATTACCAAGGTTGTATATTAGTTTCCCGACTGTGTCTTTATGATTAGCGCGAAAAAACTCATAAAATGAGCGGCTTGCCGTAACTACTCTTAAGTGTTGGTCTAAAACAATCAGTGGTTCTCGAACCGTGTTTACAATACTTTCAGAGTATTCTAAGAGTTCTTTCTTGGTACTTATTTTATTCACTATCTAGATCCTTTGTACCATTAAGGGCTGAACAACTTTATAAACGTTTAAAGGATAATTAAGGTTCAGCAATGCTTGAATATAGCTTTATTTTTATAATACGTTCGCTAAAAGCAATGCTTAATAATGTGTTTTAATGTTTGTGTGTGGTTTTAACTAATATAAAAGACGTAACCTGATAAGTGATATCTGAGAGGAACTGTTTAACATTAATCTTTGTTCAGTAAACAGCAACAGCTGATTAATAGCAAGAGGTTCATAATTTAACCTGCATATTATTATTGTTTATTGACTATAGTGAGTTTTTTAAAGGTAAAAAGTATTAGTTTTAAGCGAAATAGGGTTTTAACGGAGAACGTATTTAAACTGAATTTTGGGTCTAAATAGTAAGTATTGATGTAGGTATTAATGTTTAAATTAATGCCTACATCAATATTTTAATCAGTCTATAGATTTATAAACCGCTAATGGGTGCGAGGTACTTAGTGATACATGCACTTCGTCGCCAGGGTTTACCACAACTTCATGGCTTACTCGGCTAGTTACAACCGTAGAGCACGCAAGTTTTACAGCGCACAAGCGGCTGCCACCTTCAAAACGTACCCAAATTACTTCGCCGTTATTGCCAACACTGCTTTGTACAAGTAACACATCGTCTGGTCGAAGTAGTACATCAACGTCGCCACTTTCACAGTCAACGCCATGAGCGGGAGCATTACCAATTGAGGTAGTGGCTTGTCCTTGGCTAAATTGGCCGCTAATAAAGCTGGCTTCACCTAAAAAACGTGCTACAAAGCGATTGTTTGGGGTACTAAAGCAGCGCTCGGGTGTATCGATTTGCTGAATTTTACCGCCTTTAAGCACACCAACACGATCGCCAACTGAGAGTGCTTCTTCTTGGTCGTGTGTTACCCAAATCGCCGGTACGCCAGCGGCTTTAAGTGCGTTTCTAATATCCCAACGAAGCATGTCTTTAAGGGCGGCATCTAAGTTTGAAAGCGGCTCATCAAGTAATACAAAATCTGGCTGATGGGCAAGGGTACGCGCCAGTGCTACACGTTGCTTTTGTCCGCCAGAAAGTGTTGCTGGTTTTTTATCTCTAAAATCGCTCAGTCCAAGTAGGTTTATCCAATACTCGGCAGGGGCTGTATCTTTTAATCTAAAGCAAATATTTTGCTGTACGGTTAAGTGCGGAAATAACGCAAAATCTTGAAAAACCATACCTACACTGCGTTTTTCAGGAGGTATTGTTAATTTGGGTGTAGCGCGCCATTTACCTGTGTTTATTTCGCCTTCGCTAATAGGTATAAGGCCAGCAAGGGCTTGTAAAATTGTACTTTTACCACAACCTGTTGGCCCTACAAGCATAAGGATTTCGTTTTCACCCAGCGATAAGTTTAAATCGCTTACTACGCGGTTACTGCCATAATCTATAGACAACTGACTTACAGATAGCATTGTTTCTTAAATCCTTAATGTTCAAACTGGTTGCGTTTTTCGCCAGACATCATAATAGCTAACCCGCAGGCAGATATCACTACTAACAATAATCCAGGAATAGCAGCGCGACCAAAGTAGCCCGCTTCGTATACACGCCATAAATAGGTAGAGAGTGTTTCAAACCCTGTTGGGCCAAGGAGTAGCGTGGCTTCTAGTTCGCGCATTGACTCTAAAAACACCAATGCTGCACCGGCAATAATACCGCGCATAGTTAAAGGCAGTGTTATACGAGTAAATACTTCACGTGGGCTTGCCCCTAATACGCGCGCAGACTTTACTAAGCTTGGATCTAAGTGTTCAGTGCTTGTTCTAACAGAGCCTACAGCAAGTGGTAAAAATCGCAGCATATAAGCAATAATAAGCAATCCCAGTGTTTGATATAAAAACGGTAACTGCAAACCACCGTAAACAAGCGCTGTGCCCATTACTATGCCCGGAATACCAAAACCAAAGTAAGTAACACGCTCCATTATACGACCCGCTTTTCCACTCAGTGCGGCATGTGCAACGGGGATCGCAACGATAACAGCTACAATTGCCGCAATACCCGATGCATACGTAGAGTTCCACGCAATATTAAAATCAAATGAGCTAAAACCATCACGAGCTAACCAAAGCGAAAATATAGCCAAAGGCAAGCCAATAGCAAGCAGTAAAACAGGTGCAAACGTAATAAATATTGCACTTAACTGTAGTTTGCTTGGGAATAAAATTAACGGGCGACCTTGGCGCTCAGGGGCTGTTTTTATTTGTGATTCAACTAAAAGTAAAAAGCCAACAATAACCATCAGTTGAAGCGAAAGCATGGCTGCACGCCCTAACGCAAAAGCGTTGTATTCAACGTAAATTACGCGGGTAAAGGTATCTAAGCGCATCATTGCGGGTGTGCCAAAGTCTGATAACGTATAAAGCGCGACTAACAAAGAGCCTGCTGCAATACCGTTAACTACACGCGGTAGTATTACTTTAAATATACTTTGCGTCATCGACATTCCAAGCGTTCGTGCAGCGTTAACCATGCTTGCATCAAGGCTCAGTAAAGATGAGCGAGTTGTCATCATTACAAATGGGAAGGTATAAAGCGTCATTACAATGGCGGCACCGGTTAGGCCATACATTGATGGGGTTTCTATTCCTGTTAAGGTGTTTATTTCGCCACCGGGGCCAAACGCTGCATAAAGGGTAAATGCGCCAATATAACTGGGGATTGCCAGCGGCGCCGCAAAAACAACCAGCCAGAGTTTTTTAAATGGTAAATGCACATACGCGCTAATAAACGCCAGTGGCACGCCAATTAAAATAGATCCGAGTACCGTTAAACCCATTAAGGATAACGTGTTACCTAAAATTTGAAGATTGTGGGTGTCAAACACTGAGCTTGCATCGCTTGCAAGTACAATTAATACATAAACAGGGGTAAGCGCAACAAGCGCTGCAAGCAGCGCCATTGGGTAAGAGGCCGGTATTTTCATTACAATACGCCGCTGCTTCGCATCAAATCTATAGTAGGGCGTAAATCAGCTAGCTGTGTTAAATCTACTTTAGGTGGAGAAATATTAGCAAGTGATGGTAGACCCTCAGGTTGAATAATACCATTTACTAACGGAATTTCGTACGCTTCACTGGCTAAGTAACCTTGTACTTCTTTACTTAGTAAGTAACGCATAAAGTTTGTTGCAAGCGGATCGTCGTTAAGCGCTAATACACCCGATGCATTAACTAAACAGCCCGCATCATTTTGTGTAAATGCTAAATCTAGCTTGGCATCAGGTTTACCTGATTTTAAACGCAAAGTGTAATAGTGATTTGCAAAACCAATATCAACTTCACCGCGTTCAACGCCCATAACAACGCCTAATTCACCAGCGTATGTTTTAGCACGTTTTTTAATCTTTTTAAGCCACTTAGCGGTTTTGTCATCGCCTTCTAAAATTCGCATTGCGGTTACAAACGATTGAAAAGAAGCGTAGGCGGGCGCCCAACCAATACTTAAATCGCTGTCGGCAATTTCCATAATACTTGTTGGAATTTGATCTTTAGTTAAACGCGACGTGTTATATGGCAATGTACGAATGCGGCCAGTTACAGGTGCCCACTCTTTATATCTAAATTGTGGTTGTAACTGAGCAGATAAATCACCTGGGATAGGTTGTGCAAGACCAGCATCGGTTACCAAACCTATAGCGCCTGAATCAACCGCCCAAAATAAATCAGCGCGGCGAACACCGGCTTTAGCTTCTGCAACAATGGTATTTGCTAAAGCAGCAGTAGGACCTCGGCGTATACCGAGTTTGAAGTCTGGATTTTTTTTCTGGATTGCTTGTAATACGTTTTCATACAAACCACCTTCGCCTCGACCTAAATAAAGGGTTAACTCACCTTTAAGCTTTGGTAAATCATCAACAGAAACTGGGTTTGCTATATCAGCGGCTAGCGCACGAGAAAGAGGTAGTGGCAATGAGCCAACCACCCCTAACGCAGCTAGGCCTTGAATAAAGGTCCTACGCTTCACTTAAAATACATCCTTACGGGCTTTTTCTGCTTTTTCTATAAGCGTTTTAGCGCGGTCTAATTTTGTTTGCATATCACTGATCACATCGCGTACTTCATCTACGCTTTTGCTGTTTTTAATTGCTAGTGGCAGTGTTACGTTAAAGTCTTTTTCCAGCACTTCAACTAGGTTAGCGTCTTGCTCAATAAGTGTACCTTCAACGCCTTCAAACAGGTGTAGGTAAGTGTCATGAACAATTTCAGTTGCTTCGTCTTGTAAACGCTCAGCAAATTTAGCTACTACACGGTCTAATTTGTGCTTAATTTCATCAATTGTGGCACTTTGTGTCATTTCTTTTGTAGCGGTTGCTTTTACTGTGTCTAACAAGCCTTTTTGCTGGAATTTTGCAGCAAGCTTAACAGCCCCAAGGCCTTGCCACAAGGCTATGTTCATCGCTTTTTGTTGTTTACGAACTTCCTCAGCAGGCTGCTTATTATCAATGGCCATTTTTACGCCATAAAGACCCTGCCAAATAGAAGCGTATACCGGTACAAAGTTAGTTTCTATTGCGCTGTGAAACTTAACTGATTCCCAATATTCAATTAAATCATCAGTTTTTACAGATTTTGCGCCTTTAGTATCGTAGTCGCTTACCATGGTATCAACTTTGCCTACCATCCATTCTACTTCTTCTGCGTAACTTTTAAGGTTAGCTTGAAGATGATTAACATGCTCGCCAATAGGGCCGTTAGCTAATACTGGTTGAGCCATAAACGCCGAGGCTAGTAAAAGGCTTGCACCTAAAGTTTTGGCTGGTTTAAATAGTAATTTCATAGCAAAGAAGTCCAAAAGGTAATTGTAAATGATAGCCATTATCATATAGTTTATGCTTAGCGAGATCAATAACCACAAACTCGCTTAATAGATAAAAACACTAAATGTAGCGGTAGGTTACAGTAAATAGCGCTATAACCTGTATTAAGGCTAGTAATTGAGACCGGCTATTAAGCGTAATGCTTGCCTTTAATGGCATTATAAATGGCATCACACAGTGTTTTTATACTGGTGTCGTCACTTATATACGGTGGCATAAGGTAAATTAGTTTACCGAATGGGCGTATCCATACGCCTTGCTTTACAAAATAAGCCTGAATTTTAGCAACATCAACATTGCCCGCAGCCTCGTTGAGTTCAACAACACCTATTGCGCCTAAGGTACGCACATTGGCAACCGCATCTAGTTCACTGCATTTATTAAGTTGTTGTAGTTGGGTGTTTATTTGATTTATTCGTTGTTGCCAGTTTTGCTCTAGTAATAAATCAATACTTGCGCAGGCCGCTGCACAGGCAAGCGGATTACCCATAAAAGTAGGGCCGTGCATTAAAACACCGGCTTCACCTTCGCTAATGCCAATGGCTATTTTATCGCTAGTTATAGTGGCCGATAACGTCATTGAGCCGCCAGTTAATGCTTTACCAATACACATTATATCGGGCTCTATATTGGCGTGCTCTACAGCAAATAATTTACCTGTACGGCCAAAGCCTGTGGCTATTTCGTCGCAAATTAGCAGTACATTATATTGGGTGCACAATTTACGTACGCAGACTAAATAATCAGGGTGGTAAAAGTTCATACCACCTGCGTTTTGTACAATAGGCTCAATGATAAAGGCGGCTACTTGGCTGTGGTTTGCTTTAAAGTATTCTTCAATCTCTTTGGCTTCAGCTTGGTTAAACTCGCTATCAAATTTACTAACCGGTGCAGGCACAAAAACGTGTTCAGGTAAAAAGCCTGAATATAAACTATGCATTGAGTTAACGGGGTCGCATACGCTCATGGCTGCAAAGGTGTCGCCATGGTAGCCCTTGTAAGGCGTCATTAATTTTTGTTTTGTTGTAATGCCTTGGCTTAACCAATATTGCAGCGCCATTTTTATTGCCACTTCAACACTTACCGAGCCGCTGTCGGCTAAAAACACTTTAGTTAAACTAGACGGCGTTATATTTACTATTTTTTTGCAAAGCTCTACCGCGCTGTTATGTGTAATACCGCCAAACATAATGTGGCTCATATTATTAATTTGCTCAATCATGGCGTTATTTATAACAGGGTGGTTATAGCCATGTATTGCGCTCCACCACGAGGCCATGCCATCGATTAATTGCTCGCCAGTTTCGAGGTAAATAATGTTGTGATTTGCATGTGTAACGGGGTATACCGGAATTGGCTTTGTCATAGAGGTATATGGGTGCCAAATGTGCTCACGATCAAAATCAAGGTCAATCGTATTCTTTTTAATCATATGTAAACTTTAACTTGGTGGGCTTCGTTGACAATGGTACTTCAACTCGTAGACTAAGCCAATATCACCGCTGAGAAAAAATAAGAGAGTATTATGGAACTTGCACCTGTTCGTCACGATTGGACCCACGCTGAAGTTAAAGCATTATTTGAAATGCCATTTAACGATTTACTGTTTAAAGCCGCATCGGTTCACCGTTCTAACTTCAACCCAAATGAAGTGCAAATTTCTACGTTGTTATCAATTAAAACAGGCGCTTGCCCAGAAGATTGTAAGTATTGCCCGCAGTCGGGGCATTACCGAACTGATTTAGAACGCGAACGCTTAATAGAAGTAGAAAAAGTAGTAGAGCAAGCACGCCTTGCAAAACAAAAAGGCGCGACCCGTTTTTGTATGGGCGCTGCATGGTCAGATCCAAAAGACAGAGACATGCCATACATTTCGCAAATGGTTAAAGAAGTAAAAGAGCTAGGGTTAGAAACCTGTATGACGCTAGGTAAACTCACTAACGAAAAAGCCCATGAACTTAGAGACGCAGGGCTTGATTACTACAATCATAACCTCGACACGTCTCCGGAGTATTACGAGCAAATTATATCAACCCGTACTTTTCAAGACAGACTAAACACCATTGACCACGTACGCGATGCCGGTATGAAAGTATGCTCGGGCGGAATAGTCGGCATGGGCGAGCAAGCAAGCGACCGCTTTGGACTACTTATGCAACTAGCTAATTTGCCACAACAGCCAGAAAGCGTGCCTATTAATATGCTGGTTAAAGTTAAAGGCACACCGCTTGAAAACGTAGACGATTTAGATCACTTTGAATTTATACGCACCATAGCAACAGCGCGTATTATGATGCCACACAGTTATGTACGTTTGTCAGCAGGGCGTAACGCCATGAACGAGCAAATGCAATCTATGTGCTTTTTTGCAGGTGCAAACTCAATATTTTATGGTGATAAACTACTTACCACCGAAAACCCAGACGCTGATGCTGATATGAACCTAATTAAAAAACTAGGCATGAACCCAGAAAAACGTCACGACTATTCAGATGAAGCCGTAGAAGCCTCGCTTTCATCGCAAGTAGCCGACAAAGCAACGTCTGAATTGTTTTACGAAGCGTAGGCTTTTATATCTATGCCTTTTGATTTTATAAATACGCATCTTGAGGCTCGCCAGCAAGATGCGCTGCTTCGTAAACGCAATGTAGTAGAGCACGCTACAGCGCGCACCATAACGGTTAATAATAAAACCTATCTTAATTTTGCGAGTAACGACTACTTAGGTTTTGGGGATGAGGCTGTAAACCTTAATGACCCCCAAGCATTAGGCAGCCACAGCTCAGCATTGGTTACAGGTTATCAGGCGCAGCAAAAAGCGCTTGAGCAATACTTATGCGAGCAATTTGGTTATGGCGCAGGCATGTTGTTTAACTCAGGGTTTAGTGCAAATAGCAGCGTAATTAAAGCGTTGTTTCAAGATAAAGCTGCTGCACAAAACAGTGCTATTTTTCAAGATAAGTTAAATCATGCAAGCTTGATTGACGGTGCTTTGCACTCTAATGCTGCTTTAGTGCGTTTTAATCACAACGACCTAAACCATTTACGTTCACGGCTCGAAAAATCAAAAGCGCAAAACAAGCTTATTATAAGCGAAGACGTGTTTTCGATGGATGGCGATACCGCGCCGCTTAAAGAATTACTCGTCTTAGCAAAACAGCACAACGCATGGCTAATGATTGACGACGCACACGGCTTTGGTGCATTAGGTAAAACAGGTTTGGGCAGTTGCGAAGTACTTTTAGAAGAGGGCGTTACACTTCCAGATATATTAGTTATTACCTTTGGCAAAGCCGTTGCCAGTAGTGGCGCGTGTGTATTGGGCAGTAAACAGTTTATTGATTACATGCTGCAGTTTAATCGCGATTATACGTACTCAACTGCTATGTCGCCGCTAATGGCAAGCCACACACTTGCGCGTATTAAAAGCATAAAAACAGCTGATGATAAACGCGATAAGCTAAATGCCAATATTGCATTATTTAAGCAACTCGCTAAAAGCCATAATATTGCTGTGATGGAATCAAACACAGCCATACAGCCCATTGTATTAGGCTGCGCTGAGCAAACGTTGCAAGCGGCAGATAAACTTAAGCAAGAGGGTATTTGGCTCACTGCAATTAGACCGCCCACAGTGGCACATAACACCTCACGTTTGCGCATTACTTTAACAGCCGCACATACCGAGCAAGACATAATGCACTTAGTGAAGCATTTAGTAGGTGCAATAGCATGATTGCTCAGCCAGTATTAAAAACAGACCTAGTGCAAACACAACTTGTAAAACCGTGCCTAGTAAGTAGCGATTTAAATAGAGAGTTAAACAAGGATTTAAGCAAGGAGCTTAAAAAGTCCACCCAAAGTAAGTTTTCAAAGGCGGCGGCGAGTTATAACGCCCATGCAAATGTACAAAAACATGCTGCGAGTGATCTATTTGCACTCATAAAACCAGGCTTTAATAAAAATATGCTTTGTGTTGATTTAGGCGCAGGCCCACTTGTTAATACGCATACCTTACAAAGTATGTTTGCAAGCGTTATTGCCATGGATTTGAGCTTAAACATGCTACAAAGTAGTGATTTAACCACAACTAAAATATGTGCCGATATGGATAACTTACCGCTGCAAGCAAACAGTGTTGATGTTATTTACAGTAACTTTGCAGTGCAATGGTCTGCTAATTTTTCGACTTTAATGCAATCACTTTACAGCATATTAAAACCAGGCGGGCAGGCGTACATAAGCACTGTGGTAGAGGGCTCACTTAACGAAATAAAAACAGCGTTTGCAGCGCTTGATTCAAACAGCCACATAAATACTTTTAATAGTGAATTGCATATAAACCAATCAGTCCAAAATGCAGGGTTTATTATTAACAGTGCAAAAAAATGTATTTATACCGATGAATACACAACACCTTTAAAAGCGATTGCTTCAATTAAAGCTATAGGGGCAACTACGCAAAATCATACCAATACGCGTCAAGGGTTACTTACCAAATCTGCGCTACAAAAAGTGTGCAGTGCGTATCCGCTTATAAATAACAAAGCATGTGTGTCTTATCATGTGGTGCTGTTATCATTAGAAAAACACTAAATAAGCCCAAAGACATTAAAGGCAACGCATGAAAGAATTTTTTATAACAGGCACCGACACCGATGCCGGAAAAACCCACGTTACCAGTTTGCTATTAAAGTTACTTGCCCAACACAAAAAACAAGCCATTGGCTTTAAGCCTCTTGCTGCTGGCTGCGAAATGGCGTTTGATCAGCTAGTAAATGCTGATGCTCTCATACTAATGGAAAGCGCAACAGTAAGCGCTAAATACGACGTAGTTAATCCGTTTGCGTTTGCACCCCCTATTGCACCGCACATAGCTGCTGATCAAGTTGGGGTGAGTATTACTGTCGATAAACTAAGTGATGCTTATAAAAACGTAAAACAACAAGGTGCTGACATTATCCTTACTGAAGGTGCGGGTGGATGGGCACTACCAATTAATAATACCGACTATTTATACGATTGGGTAAAGGCTGAGCAGCTACCAGTCATACTCGTTGTAGGTATGAAGCTAGGTTGTTTAAATCATGCATTACTAACCGCTGCGCATATGCAAAGCATGGGTATAAACTGCGTTGGTTGGATTGCAAACCAAGTCGATAAAAATATGGACGAGTACCAAGCAAACCTAGATTCACTCAAAGCACGTTTACCGTTTCCAATACTTGCCATAAGCCCATACAGCGAGCAAACGCCTAAGTTACAAATATACAAAAGCTTGCTTAGTGCGTTATCTATAAACACTTAAGCGGTTTTAGAAAGATTTACTTTTTTTAGGTAAATATTGAAATAGTCAGCCTTAGTACACATATAAACATTTATAAATACAAAGCTTGCTCAAAAACAATGTTACTAAGGACATAACGACTATATGACGCACCCATTTATTGAAAACTACGCCCCAGATGCGCACGTAAGCGCTGAGCCAAAAGCACTAAACTATGGCTTACCTAAAAAACGCGTAGGCATAATTGGTGGGGGCACAGCTGGCGCCACAATAGCCATTAGGCTTGCTGCGTTAGGGTTAGAAACTTATGTACTTGAAAAGAAAAAGTCGTTAATTGATGGCCCTCCAATGTGCCATTTGCATGCAGGTGGCAACTTATACCGTGAAATACCCGACGAAGACTGCATAGATTTACTCAAGCAATGTATAGATATTGCTCGCCTTTATCCTCACACCATCGATGTTCGCCCCACAGTATTTGCAGTGCCTAAGCGCGACGACGACTCACCGGAGGATTTATTTCCGCGTTTAGATAAATTAGTAAAATCCTACAGCGAGCTTATTGAGCAAGACAGCGCTAATAAAGTATTAGGCGAGCCAGAGCATTATTATCAGTTATATAGTCGCGCACAAATGCTAAAGCTTGCTAAGCAAAAACAAGTAATCAAGCCAACGTCGTTAGATGAGTGGATGATACCCGTCGCTAAGCATTTAGATTTAGATAAGCTAAAGTTTCCGCTTATTATTGCACAAGAATATGGTTGGAATATATTTCGTTTATCGGCCAGTGCTCAACTCGCGCTTGCCGAGTATAAACGTGCACACGTTTTAACCAGCACCAGCGTTAAAAATGTATCGCCAGTTATAAATACCAATAAAGATAAGCAAACACATAAGTGGCGCATTGAATATCAATCAGAGCCAAATCTTAACACGCAAACTGATTCACAAGCCGATACACAAACCATTGAGGTAGATTACCTAATTAACGCGTGTGGTTTTCAAACCGGTATTATTGATGACTTGGTTGGCGTAGATGTTAAACGTATGGTTGAATTTAAAGCCTCTTACATCACTCATTGGCAAGGTGCTGGTGGGCAAATACCCGAAATTATTATTTACGGTAACCGTGGCACACCAGAGGGCATGGCGCAGCTAACGCCTTACCCAAATGGATATTTTCAAATACACGGCATGACCAACGACATTACGTTATTTAATGATGGCTTAGCTGATGCAACACCAATGAGTGCTCAACCTAAACTCCCCGATAAATACCTGCACTATATTAAAGATGGGTGGGACAAAACAGCATTGAAAACACGCACCCAAACAGCAATTGATTATGTAGCCGAGTTTGTACCTGCGTTTAAAAGTGCTAATACACAAAATAATGCCTTGTTTGGCGGGCAACAAATCCCAGGGGATGACGACACTTTGCGCGTAGCCGATGTAAGTTTATATTCTGATATTAGTTACGCACGAGCCGAAAATGTTAAAGCATCATCAGCGTTAATAGCTGCAGATCAAATAGTGTCTGAGTTTATAAAATTGGGAATAATAAGCAGTGATCCTGCTGTAAATCATCACCGCAGTACCCACCAATGGTCGTATCTTAAACATAATAGTGGCGAAAAAATTGGCGAAGTTGCACGCATATTGGCACACGAGCGTGGTTTTCCAATTGATATGGCAGAACTAAATAACAGCTTGTAATAAGCTAATTTAAAAAGAAACTTTAGTCTTAAACTTGCTGTAAAACGCTTCTTAAAAAAATTATCAATAAACACATAAATAACACTTGTGTTATGACATAGTTTGTCACAAAATAGCGCTAACGTTATGACATAGTGTGTCATAACGCAGTGATTGCTTTAACCTAATTTAATTTTATGTTCGGTGATCAAACCTATTTTTGTGAGGACAATATGAAACGTATATTTTTGTTTTTATTAACTAACCTAGCGGTTATGTTGGTATTAGGTGTAGTGCTTTCAATAATAATGAGCGCGCTGGGCTTAAGTCATCGTAGCCTAGGCGGAATTTTACTTATAGCCACCGTATTTGGTTTTGGTGGATCGTTTATTTCGTTATTTATGTCGAAATGGATCGCTAAAAAATCAACAGGCGCGTATGTAATTACGCAGCCTCGAAACGAAACCGAACATTGGCTTGTACAAACGGTATCTGCGCAAGCACAAAAAGCAGGTATTAAAATGCCAGAAGTGGCTATTTACGACAGCCCAGAAATGAATGCGTTTGCAACGGGCCCTAGTAAAAACAACTCATTAGTGGCAGTAAGCACAGGCTTAATGCACAACATGACCAAAGATCAGGCCGAAGCCGTACTTGCCCACGAAGTATCGCACGTGGCTAACGGCGACATGGTAACGCTTACCCTAATACAAGGCGTGGTAAACACCTTTGTAATATTTGCTGCAAAAGTACTTGCAGGCATAGTAGATAACTTTATTAATAGCGATGAAGAAGAGGGTGGTAGTAGTTGGACATACTTCTTATTCGATATGTTATTCCAAGTATTATTTGGTGTGCTAGCAAGCATAGTAGTGGCAAGTTACAGCCGTAAACGTGAATTTGCAGCCGACAGCGGCGCAGCAAAACTAGTTGGTGCCGATAAAATGCGATCAGCCCTTGAGCGTTTAAAGCAAAACCATCCTTCGCAATTAGAAGGCTCAATGATGGCCTTTGGTATTGCAAGTGGGAAAGGTGTTGCTGAGTTGTTTTCGTCGCACCCACCGCTTGATGCTCGAATCGACGCACTTCGTAAGTAATTATGTAAATTAGTTAATATACTAAGCCAGCTTAATCGCTGGCTTTTTTATGTTTACGCAAAATGCTAAAAACAACAGCGCTGTTTGTATATACAGTTGTTTTTAATGCCAGCTAAAATCGCTACTTATTTAGGCTATATGTGTTTACGGAGTTACTATGTATGAGTAAACTAAAATACCTTAAAGCCAGCAATACTACTGGTTTTAATACTTAACATTTAATACTTAACATTTAATACTTAACATTTAATACTTAACATTTAATACTTAACAAGGATGCTTATTGTAGTGGAAAAGATGCAGCAAACTAAAGAATGCATTATGTGTTTTAGCGCTATAGATTCACGCGCTAAAAAATGCCCGCAATGCACCTCACTTCAAGCTAAATATTCTAACTTAGAAAACAATCCCATTATTATTGGTGCATTGGCCTTAATTATTGTTGGTATTTTTGGGTTTATTTTTTATCAAAATATATATGTAGCAGGGCTTGAAGAACAAGCACAAAAAAACCTAACTGCTAATGTAAACCAAATAAGCACTAAAAATGAAACCGATGGTTTGTATGTTGCCTGTATAGGGCAAATAAAAAATGAATCAGATTTTTCGTTTAAAAATATAAAGTTTAAGATCGATTTTTTAACAAATCAAAACGCACTAGTCGATACGCTATCAATAACCGACGAAGACCTAATTCTACAGCCTAATGACTCAACAAACTTTAGAGTAAGAGGGATAGCCCAAAAGTCTGCTAATAGTTATAACAAGTGCCAAGTAACAATAACCGATGCTTGGGCCTATGAATAGCTAATAATTTAAAATTTTTTAGGTTTTGTTACCTCTCGAAATAGTGAGGTAACAAAACCTAGTAGCAATAAGATTGATAATTAATTGCGAGTATGGACTGTTCTATACCTATTTAGCTGCGCAGGTTCTCATTATGCTTAGCCAATTAGGAATGTTTGAGTTACCTATTTCTCCCATTCCATACGCATTAACTGTAGTTTTATCATTTGTTACTTTCAAAACTTCAATAAATAAGTAGTAATAGTTATCATAACTCACGGTTATTTCAGCAACTCCCAAGTCCGAATATATATTGGTATAAGTAGCATTTGAGAAGTTAATCTTTTGTTTTTCTGCTTTCTCGTCCCAACACTTAACAAGAGCCTGATAGTTAGCGTTAAAAGTTAAATTATCTTCCCTTATATCAGGAGAGTAGCGAAGGGCATCCTTATTATCTCTTGGAATGGTCACCATCGAACTACAACCTCCGAGAAAGATTGCGAATAGAATTACTACTTTTAACATTTTTACTTCCCTTATATTTTTATCCATGAATTTAGCCCAACATTAAAGTAAAAATATTAGGCTTCAGTTAGTTATAAAACTATAGCAGCTCATTATTACTGAGAAAGAATAATTTCAGTAATTCCCTCAGCAGAGAGTATTTCAATCCAGTAGCCATCAGGATCTTTAATAAAGGCTAAGCCTTTCATTGAGCCATCATCTGGTTTTTTTACAAACTCTACATCGTATTTTGCAAAGCGCTCACAGGCCTCGTAAACATCCGGCACGCTAATACCAATATGGCCAAAGCCTTTAGGTTCTTGATTACCGCTGTGGTATCCCTCAAAACTGTCATCGTTTTCAGTGCCCCAATTATGGGTTAACTCAATCAACGCAGGGCGATGAAACACCCATTCAGCTTTTGCCTTATCATCGCCTTCTGGCAACTCTTGTTCGTAGCCTAAAAAGTAAAGCGTAAATTTCATACCAGGAAAGTCATACTTACCTAAAAGCTTCATCCCCAATACATTTTGATAAAATTCTAAAGACGGCTTTGGATCTTTAATACGCAACATAGTTTGCTGCATCACATAGCCTTGCGTGGCTTGTTCAATTTGCTCTGGAGATTCGTTATAGCTAGACATGGTGATCCTTACTGAAAATAATAAAGCGGAATAATATTTATTGACCCATCATAATCAACCGTAAGGTAAATTTAAACAGCTTTAAGTTATTCAAGAGTAATTCTACGTGTAAGAAGTAAATTTAATATAGTAAAGTGAAACTCTTCGATTTAACTTTTAAAGTAGTAACTTTTAGTTACTTATATTCAAAGGAGAAGGTATGAAAACACTAAATATTATTTTTGGACTCGCATTACTCTTTGCTATTACAAATGCTAACGCAGTAGAGGGACTAATTTCAGTAAAAAGCTCATTAAGCGCTACAGCCACTATGGATAAGTTTGAGCATTTAGCAAAACAAAAAGGGCTAAATATATTTGCACGAATAGATCATGCTGCTGGTGCTAAAAAAGTAGAACAGCAACTACGCCCAACAGAGGTTCTTATATTTGGTAACCCCAAAGGCGGCACACCTCTTATGCAGTGCGCACAAACAATAGGTATTGATTTACCGCTAAAAGCACTGGTATGGGAAGACGCACAATCGCAAGTGTGGTTAAGTTATAACGATCCTACTTATATAGCTGAGCGCCATAACGCAGTAAATTGCCCAGCGGCTAAAAAAATAGGTAAAGTATTAGCAGCACTGGCAGATAAAACTGTTGGACCATAAAACTAACTTTAAACAATGCATTAGCTAAATTAAGGATGATTTTGAAACAATCTTCAATCGTATTTTTAGCCGTAGTAAGCCTGTTTTTACAGGCTTTTTTGCTAATCTCGCTAATTAGTTTTTTTACAAGTATTTACAATGCTTATGTAACATTTGCTGGTGGCGATCCTCAATTAATAGCAGGGCATATTTCATCAGGTATTGTAATTTCGTTAATACAAATTGCACCAGCAATAGCTGGCTATTTTATAAGTTACACGTTGATTAAAAATAAACGTGTAAATGACTTTGCATTGCTTAAATCTGCTTTAAAGTTTTATGCATATCTATGGCTTTTATTTATCCCCATTGGTACGATTTTAGGTGCAAAGCTATTAACTCAATTAAAGAAGGGTTAAATTTAATAGCGGCTTTAAAAATAAAGGAGTAACTATGTTTTTTGATGATGTTCAGGGTTTAGTGCGCGTACTTATTATTGGCGTATTGGGTTATGTAGCGCTGGTGTTTTGGTTGCGTGTATCGGGCAAGCGAACACTATCTAAATGGAACGTGTTCGACTTTGTAGTCACCATTGCGCTGGGCTCTATTCTTGCCTCGGTAATTATTTCAAAAAGTGTCGCGCTGCTTGAGGGTATATTGGCCTTTGTTGTTTTAATAGGGCTGCAATATTTAATTACCTGGCTTAGTGTTCGCTCATCTAAATTTGCAGCTTTAGTAAAAGCTGAGCCCACGTTGTTACTGAGTGATGGTGAATATTGCACCGCTGCACTTAAATCGCAGCGAGTAACAAAATCAGAAATTCGCGCTGCTATTCGTGGTGCGGGTATATTAGCCATAGAAAATGTAGCCGCCGTAGTGCTAGAAACCGATGGCAGTTTTAGCGTACTTAAGCAAAATAACAGCGGCTCTAAAACCGCGTTAAGCGATGTAGTGAGTGTTAAATCGTGATAGAGAGCATTAAAGAGTAATAAAAGAGGAGACAGGTGTGATTGCCTAGCCGATTCAAGCCTGTCTCATTTAATTTATTTAAGTTACTTACTTAGCGGGTTCTAATAAACTAAATGTAGGTAAGCGCCACTTAAAGCGTATTGATGCCATACGTATTAAGTAACCTGCAACCAAGCTCACAACAATGCTTATGTTGTCGTCAATATTGTAGTGGTGCAATGCTAGGTATAAGCACGCTACAAGTAACGATACGCTTGCATATAGCTCATTGTGTAATACCAACGGTGCTTGGCGACAAATCAAATCGCGCAGTAACCCACCAAATACGCCAGTAACAACGGCGGCCACTACACAAATACCGTAATGTAATCCCATATTTAGACCCACTTGGCAGCCAATAATACTAAAGGCAGCTAAACCCAGCGCGTCTAGGCGCATAAATATGCCTTTAAATTTAACTACCCATTTAGCCAGCCACGTAGTAACAATACCGGCAATACAGGTAATTAATAAATACTCTGGGTGTTGTACCCACGTAAGCGGGTAATTGCCTAGTAATATATCTCGAACGCTACCACCACCAATTGCTGTAGCGCTGGCTACTAGCACTACGCCAAACCAATCCATTTTCATTCGTCCTGCGCTAAGTGCGCCGGTCATGGCTTCTGCGGTAATACCAATAATATAAACAACGGTTAGTAACATGAGATAATCACTTAAAATACGTGCGTAAAAATAAGGTGTGGATTGTATAGATAAGTTAAGTAAATAACGAATGAAAAATCATACTAAAAAAGCATCATTCAGATAGAAATAACTAATAACAAAAACCAGTGTAAACAAGGTGTTAATCTAATGAGCGAGTCCGCAGTGGTTGTGATGAATCAAAGGACATATGGCCGCAAATTATAAATATAATAGGTTGGGTTTAGTTGTTTTTAGTGCGTTTATTTTTCTGTAATTTTAATAGATAAGACGTGAAAATTAACGCAATATGAATAATTGGTTGCATGGTTTTAATTTAGGAACGTATAATAACAAATGTTAACTAAATGGAATTTTCCTAAAACGCAGCTTAAGCATAACAGGCGGATACATGCACAAAGGATTGTTAAAGACGTGGAAAACCGACAAAGGTTTTGGTTTTATTAAATCAGACACCCTAGAGCACGATACCTTTATACACATTTCAGCGCTCAAACACATGAGCCGCAAGCCTAAAGTTGGCGACACCATTTATTTTGAAATTGCAACACAGCCCGACGGTAAAATCAAAGCAATTAACTGCCGTATAGAAGGCGTTGCAGAGCTTAAAGCCCCTTATCAAAAACACAATCAACAGCCGCATCGCATTGCCAAATCTAATTTTGCCAGTAGCTTTTTAGGTAAAGTTGCCTCAATTGCGCTTATTGCTGCACTTTGCTTTTATGCGATTAATAAATACAGTTCTCACTCAAACACTATAAATTTAAGTAGTGTTCGTTCAAATAATCATGCATCGTTGATGAAAATATCTGAAGATTGTTGTTCGTAAAATAACACAAAACGTTACCTCAAGTGGTAAGCAATACTGTAATCAAACATAGAATAAACCTCGCCTTAACAAACAGGAATATCATGATGAATAAAAATATTTTAAAAGCATTAATCCTAACGGTGGCATCGCTATCACTTGTGGCATGTGGCGGCGGCGGTGACGAAAAAACTCCAACTCCAACCACCCCAGTTACACCTCCAACTGGTGGTGGTGATGACGACGATACTGGTGGCGATACTGGTGGCGATACTGGGACAATAAAAGATTTCAAAGTTAATATCGTGGTTGATGTTAATACTGTTGGAGAGGGAGAGTCATTATCATTCCCGGTTACATTGACAGATGCAAACGCAGACATTGTTACTGCTACAATCAATAAAGCAATTCCAGATAACACGTACAGCGTGGTCTTTACCCAGCTAACAAGTACTACAGGGGTTATAGATGTAACTGTTGGTGAATTGATTAGAGATTCATCTACGTCATTCAAGATCTACTTTGACGACACAAAGAATGTCATTAACTCAACGATATCAATCAATTTAATCAACACGTCAGCAATTGCGATTCTTAAAAAGTCGGAAAGTGCAGTAAGGAACGTTAACGCCTTACTTTTGATGACTCCAGAAACAAAATTAATTAACCGAATTTCAGAATTAGCCCAAATCGTTGATAACGAAAACTACACGAATTTCAGTTCGAGTTTCAGTTCTACGGAGGCAGCTTACCTTGAAGAACAGACAAAAGAGCGACTTTTAAACATAGCTGCAACACTAGATGAAGCCAATAAACGTTACTTCGCCCAGCAAGGTAGTGAAAATGACTTTCCTGACACTTTAGTCTCATTTGAACAAAACTTGTCAGCACTAACATCAATAAAGGTCGAAAATATCAACCATCAAATTGAGCAAACTGGAGGGTTGGTTAGTGAAATTAAAACTGGTGGTTATGAGTATTCAGAAGAGTATGACACTTTCTCTCTATTTATTGGCAACGAAGAATTAGGCTCTTATAACGACGATGGAACATGGGTGTTTAAAAATGAATTCAAATTATTAACATCAGTAGTAATCCCTAACATCGAAACTTGTGAAGCACAATAAGGTATATGAAAATGAAAAACTTTAAAATGAAAGCACTAGCAGTAATGACATTAGCCCTTGTAGCTTCACCATCAATGGCAAGTGATACAGTTCGACTTATGGTTTTAGATAAGAACCCGATGCAAAAAGTGAGTTCAAAAAAAGCTCAAATTAGCACATTTAGCCAAGCATCATTACCTAATGTAGGTGAATCTTGTTTAACAACGCCAGATGGAAATAATGAATGGTGTATAACAAAAAAAGCCAATAAAGTTGGTATGAGTTACAACACAGCTTCTCAGCAGAGTTCTGTAAGTTTCAATTCAATGGAAGTAGTTGAACTACCTTCTTATGGCTATGACGCAAACAGTGTTGCTGAAATATTGAACGAAGATGGTCGGTTTGGTTATGTTGAAGTTGACTATGAAGTAACTACTGATGATTTCCAAAAAATTGTTGCGAACCAAGAATCAGTTGATTCGCCAAGAAGTAACGATCCTAACTATAGCAGTCTTAATGATTACTTTACTTCTGTCGAAGAGTCGCCTGTAGGAATGGATATATTTAATGCATGGGACAAGTACCCATTGTTTGATAAAAAAGATAGTATTGATGTTCTTGTTTTTGACTCATCTTTCTTTCTAAATGACGATCTTGATTACCATGTTGCCGGTGGACGTAGTTTTTCTTCAATCCCACTTTCAGAAGGTGGTGTATTTCAGGATCGTGGTAATACTTTCGCTCCACCACAAGAAGCTCTTGATTTGGGGATTTGTACTGGTCATGGCTTAAGTGTTGCGGGTATTATTGCTGCTACAAACAATAATGGTATTGGTGCTAGCGGAGTGTTGAATAATGTAGTACTTCACCCTATTCGTGTTATGACTTGTGGTAAAGGATTTCTATCTGATTCAATAGAAGCTTTAGAATGGGCTGCTGGTAAACCTATTGAAAACGTTAATCCATACGAGGGTAAGCCTGGTGTTATTAATATAAGCCTAAGAGCTATTAGTGAGCGTTGTGGTGATATATTACAATCAGCAATTAATAACGCAACTGACGCTGGTTTCACTGTCGTTGTTGCGGTTGGTAATGATAACGCTAATGACAGATTGGCAGTGCCGGCATCTTGTGAAAATGTAATATCTGTAGCATCACTTGATAAGAGCGGCTCTAAATCATCCTTTTCTAACTATGACGAAAACGTCAAAGTATCAGTTTTAGGTGAGTTTTTAGCGACACCGTGTGATGAAACAAACGACTCTTGCCTTATTTCAGGAACCTCGACGGCATCACCTTTAGTTGCTGGTGTTATCGCTGCGACGCGACTAAAGGCTAATCCAAGTCGAGAAGTTTTAGATTTAGCACTGAAATTTAGCTCTAACTCATCTGTGATTAAAGATGATTGTGTTATTGGTGGTGTTAGTATGTGTGGTTCGGGTGTTCCAAATCTAATGAAAATGATTGATATTTCAGAAAGAGCGGCAAATGGCACTTTGAATACAATTGAATTCGTTTTAGATAAAGATGGTGCTTGTGATGATACTTGGTTGTTAAATAACTTTAGTGACGCATTACCGATTTGTGAAATTCAAAAAGTAACGTTCTTTGCGGGTAACATTGCTTTTAATACTACATTTAAACTTTTCGAATCAGCAAAGGGAACTACCGAAGAAGCTACTCTTATCGGTGAATACACCAAAAGCGAAGCTTATGTTAGTGCTTTAAATGTAGCTGAAAATGACTATACAGTTCAGTATTGTGAGTCAGGTGTTTGTAATGATACTTTCTTTGAGGTTAATACAGACTTGGCTGCAGAAGAGTTTAAACCTGAATCTTGTAAGTAAAAAATCATGTTATCAAAAACGCACTTAGGTGCGTTTTTCCCTTTCGGGGAAATATATTTAACAATACACCGATCCTAAATTGTGCACCTAATTAAACGAATTACTAAGCTTTAATAAGTGTGAATAAAGCTATGAATAAATTGATCACTACAACCTTACGAGGTCAAATTAAAGTGAATGCGCAATGGCAACTGTATTGCCTTGTTCATAATATAGAAAAGCTGAAAAACACGATGAATTAAGAAGAGTAAGACCTTTCAACCTAAAATAAAGCCACTCAAAGACTAATAACACTTTCAAAAATGCCAATTAAAACAATACCAAACACTTATTTTTATGCTGCATAAAGGTACGGTAATAGATTGAACCAAAATAGGAACTCAGCTATGGTTTGTTTATAAATAAAAACATATAAAAACGAGTTAATCTACTGGCTCGTTATAAATCTTAATAAAGTAATGGAGTACACATGAAAATTAACTATCTAATAATGTCTACACTAGTCATGATCTCAGGCTGTAATGAATCGGATTCCAACAATGATATCGAAGTGTATATAAGTACGGGGGAGCTACAATGTCAGGAAAACGGTTTATCTATTTCAGTAACTAAGAGTTATTTACTCGATGCTAATGTAGAAGTGAAAAATGAAAGTTGTGGTTATTTAACTCAATTTACTTACGCTGCGGTGTGTGGTGGGGGAACAGGGAAGTTACATGTATTCACTATTGATAAAACCGATTCACAAGTTGCAGAAAATATAGGTTTTACTATACCTGACAGCTCAGTTTCTGAAGATGATTATATAAAATTAGAGTGTGGTATCTAACGATTTATAACTATAAGCTATTTAAGCAGGACTTTGCTCTTTTCCCGTTTTAGTGGAGACTGTAGTGGTCAATAATGGAATTAACAGTGGAATTAACAGTGACATATATGGACGCTCCCTTGAAGTCAAGACGAGCTAATGTCTAAACATCAAAATTGATGCCTTTATTTAATTGTCATGTATCCCATTTCACAGTCATGATACGTCACAAGCTTGCTGAAAAGCAAAGGTACTGACATATATTCGAGCTATGGTGTCATGATTGTCATGCGCCATGCTCCTAATGAGCTTCGTACCAAGGGACCTAAAAAATATTCACCCAAACGAGATTAAATCTCGAGTCTTTATCTGGTCAACCTTGGTTAGCGTGCGCTTTTTGTTTCATTATAAGTGAAGTACATACAGGATAAGCGTATGTTACGACTTAAGTGCCCAAACACCCACTCAGGTTTTAAAACCTATGTCATAACCAGGCTGTCTTAAGTCGTAAACTCGGGTGTGATTGGCGTGTAAAATACGCATAATTAAGCATCCTTGTGTGTATTTTGCACATACTGAGGAGAGTAGAATGTTTGCTTGGTCAGCAATATCCACATCAGTCGCGCCAATCTGTGTGCGGTGGCGACCACCACACAATTAAAGTGTTTTTTCTCGCGCAACTGGTTTATCCACTGGCTTAGCGCATCTGTTTTATGGTGGCTTCTGGCGATAAGGGCGCGAGCACCGTGAATAAGTTGTTTTCGTAGGTAACTGTTGCCGCGTTTAGTAATACCAGACATTTTACTTTTATCGCCTGATGCGTATTGTTTAGGTGTTAATCCTAGCCACACACCGAGTTCTTTTGCGCTCTTAAATGCCTGACCGTTCCCGATTGATGCTGCATAGGCTGAGGCATTGAGTACACCCACGCCAGGGATAGAGTGAAGTATTTTAGCGTTTGTATCCCGTTCAACGTGTGCAGTAAGCATCGCTTCAATAGCTTTAATGCGTTTAACAAGGGTTTTGTATTCGGTGTAAATATCACTCACCATTATGCGCAGCTGAGGGCGAAGCTCAGAATCACTTTCTAAGGCAATTATCCCTTGCTCAAACGCCTTAATACCGACAGGAAATACATACCCAAAATCGACCAATAAACCGCGTAACTGGTTGGTTGCAGCAATCCTGTTTTGCAGAAGTCGCTCACGTATCTTATGGAGCATGAGTATTTCTTGCTGAGCTTCGGTTTTAATAGGAACGAATTTAATATGAGGGCGTAAGCTTGCTTCATAGATAGCAAGTGCATCGTTACTGTCGTTTTTATTACCGCGAACAAAGGGGGTAACGTGTTGTGCAGGAATAAGGTCAACGGTATGACCGTAAGACGAAAATACTCTTCCCCAGTAGTGGGAAGAATAACAGGCTTCCATCACCACGCGGCACGGAGGGGTATTAGCTAAGAAGGCGTTGAGTTTAGCTCTGTTTAAACGTTTATTGCATTCTCTTTTATGGTTAGAATTAAAGCCAGCGACTTGGAATACATTTTTTGCCAAATCAATTGATAATGTGCTAATTTTCATGACGGACGTTCCCTTTTGACTGAGTGAGTTCAATTACCAGTTTGGCGCATTGACGCCGTTTTGGGGAGCGTCCATCTCATCACCCATCTTAAATTTCAGCTTAGTCAGCAGTGCAGAGCAAGTTTTCGGAGTATTAAAAAATGGACTTTGTTATATACTTAATTTTATTTTTATTGTTCTATATTTTAGTCAATTATATCCAAAGCATTATTGGGTATTACCCTAAACTAGCTAGAGAATATAAAACGGATTTAATTATTTCTGATTCCTCACTTTTAAAATCAAGCAGTATGTACTTGACGAATGTGGCAGATATTTCTCGTGAGAAAAACAGTGAATATCGGACTTGGCTAAATATTAAATCATTTCAGCAAGGTATATTTATAAGCCAAAAACGGATGTTGATTCTACTATTTCCCAGGAGTTTTTTAATACCATGGGAGCAAATTAGTTTAATAAAAGAAAAAACTAATTTTCTTAAAAATCAATATCTTTATAAAGTCGAATGTAAAAAAGAACCTGTTTATATCATTACGAAATTCGATTTATTAAAAAGCGTAAGTAACAAGAATTTACGAGAATAAATGAAGTCAAATCTTGACTTCACACACCAAAGCTTAACTGAGTTAAATCGCTTTGATATAAGCCATTATCCTCTTTAAAAGCGAAGCGCCTTATATCCTCTTTGTGAATTAGTCTTTAGATTACTAAGAGGGAACAAACTAGGAATGCGCTGAGCGTATACTTTAAACGTAAAACATCGGCGAATTAGATCTCTAATACACGCCGATGTTTATAATTTATTTAAGTAAGCACATTACTTGTAAGGTATTAAGCCTTAGTCTTGTTTGCGGTTAAGACTAATCAAACATATTGCTAAAAGTAACGTTGCAATCATGCCTGAAGCGCCAGCAACACCTGATGGAAGGAATCCATCACGGCCAAAGATGATTAATATAGCATTGGCAAACATAGCAACCACACCAGCTAAGGCAGTAAGGCCGCCAATTGCTTTGCCACCTTTAGCGATAAAAGACAGGCCAAAAACAAGAGCTGCTAATCCCAATAATAATTTAGCTGCGTAGTAAATCATGAATGACAAAGAAACCACGCCACTTATTAAAGGTTGTGCGCCTTCTACGGCACCCGCTACTTTTCCAAATGTAGAAAACAAAGTAAGGCCAATGCTTACCTGCACTATGTTAAGAATCGCGCTAAATGTTATAGCCGACCATCCTAACTGAGCGTTTTGTGCTTGCACCATAGCAGAACCCGCAAAGGCAACAAGTAGAGTGAAAACTACGGCTTCTAGTCCCCATGCATACTGCCTTGAAAAACTAATTTCTGCACTGTAAAGGGCAGTAAAAACGGCCTGTGTTAACGCTAATACCAACAATAAAGATGCCGTAATTAGCATGGTGCGTTTATTCGTAAATTCCATTATGTACCTCTTATAATTTTATATTTTATGCTTTTGAAAAACTGTAATAGCTCTCATACTTGGGTAGAAGACAGGTAAAGCTATTTAATTATTTCACTCAAACCTACAAAAGTAATAATTAATAACAAATAAGCTCAAGCTACGGATTTTAATTAAAACTTAAATCGGCAAAGTCGCTTTGATTCAAGCCATTTATGCCTCTAAAAGCGCAGGGTCTCACACTCTCTTTGTGAATTAACTTTTAGATTACTAAGAGGGCATTTTACACGTATTCTAGTAATGGACATAAGCGACTTTTAAAAAGTCACTTATTGTAGTCAGGTAATGCTGTAAAAAGGCTTAAAACCTACTTTGTTAAGATAGAAATATAAAGTGAGACCAATCACTTAATGCTGTGATAGTTTGTTCTGTAGGGGGCGCAACATAGATTAAACCTGCAATTGCAATAATTGAAGCTAGCGTAATTAACTTATTATCGAAGTCAGCTATTTTTAAAGCGGTGCCAAAAGAGCGTTTAATTCTGACATTACTTAAATCTACACTGTAAATTTCATCCAGCAATAAATGAATTAATCCACCTAGTAAAATAAACCCACCCGTTAACCAGGCAAAGACGGCAGCTTGTGTGGTTGATTGGTCATTCAGTTTCCATGTTACTTGAGTCGTTAATAGCGCGCATAACAGTATAAATAGTAAAGAGTGGCAACTACCTCTATGTACTGTGATCCATTCAAAAATTGGTCTAATAATATATTTCATAAATCCGTAAACCAATAATGGCACTACGATTAACTCGATAAAGCTAATTTCAATAATGAGCTCGGTGGTTATGTAATGCAGTACCAGTAATACAGCGCTGAGTGCGAATAAGTTAAAAATAGTATCGAGTGATGTTGAGTTATCTGAATCTATATCTGGTAATAAGCCGCCGATTGAGCCTAAAAACCATAACCAGAGTGCGCCCTTTAATTCAATATGTCCTGCAGATAATAAGGTGGCTGAGGCTAAGCCTGTGATGATTACGGCAGTATTAAGATGAGTATTGAAGTTTGCCATTGTATCTCTTGATGGGAAAAAGTAGGGCATTCTATCAATTGAAAAGTTTATTGTTCAATGTTCTTTAAAAATTGGGCTTAAATAACCTTGGCTCTGCTTATAAATCACTCTCTAGTAGCCATTTTTAGTGCTAACTGCGTTGAAAGAGCTCAATTAACCATCTTACTTTTTAAACTCGTCATAAAATGCAATTTGCCCTCGACCTGTTTCTTTTACGTGGTAGAGCATTTTGTCACCATTGATCATTAATTCGAGTAGCTCTTCACCATCATTAGGGCCTACTGCAATACCAATGCTTGCACCCACGGCGCATGTTTTATTTTGTGAAATATAAATGTCTTGTTGTAACTCGTTTAGCAAAGCGATGGATTGCTCACGCGTTGTTGCTTTGTTGTAGGTATTAACTTGCCTTGCAACAATAAATTCGTCACCGCCTAGTCGGATACATATATCGGTTTCTTGATTAAAACGCTTTTTAAATCGGTGCGCTATTTCAATAAGTACTTTATCTCCGGCTTCGTGGCCGTAGGTGTCATTTATTGGTTTAAACTTATCTAAATCAATCATCATTAGTACAAGGTGCTGATTATGTTTAACGCATTCACGAAGCACTTTTTTAAGGCGTTTTTCTCCCGCGCGGCGGTTAAGTAGGTCGGTTAGTGGGTCGTGATCGGCTTCAAAACGGGTTTGAAATTCGCGTTCTGCGCGCTCAGTTACATCATGTAAAATTACTTCAACTAAGTGTTCTTGATGGGCGCCTCGCTTTGTTTCACGTTGCTCTGTTAATCTAACAAATAAGCAGTGCAACCAAATGGTTTTATGGCCCACTTTACACTCTATATCTAGGGTCGCTTGTGGCGGGTTTTTATCACAACGAATATCTGCAAGCAGGCTTTGTAACTCATCAACGTTATTTAATAGAGCGGGAAAGTGCAAGGTTGATAATTCTTCTTCGCCGGGTACGGTAAAGTAATGTTTAAACGCTGGGTTAAAGGTGGTGATAATATTATTGTCATCTAATAAACAAATACCGGCGCTGGCTTGTTCAAAAATAAGTCTAAATTTTGCTTCTAGTTCTTGGGTTTTTTTACGAAGGGATTGCTCATTACTAATGGTTAGCTTTAACTCATGCATTAGAGCGTTTATACCATGCGTTAGCCTGCTTATTTCGTCTCGCTTACCTTGTTTAAATTCTAGCATTGTCATGGTTTCGGGATTAGTGGGGTCAATTGTCGCAAAGCTGTCTGTTAGGTTTTGAATAGGCTGAGTAAGCCATTTGCGTACAACTAACGATACAAAAAAAGCGATGACGATTGATTGAATCAGCATTAAAAGAAATTCTTTTATAAGTGATGACTTTGCTTGCTGTTCAATAAATTTATCGTCGGGGTATATGGCAAGTACACCTATGAAGGAGCCTTCTATAAAGGGGTGAATTAATTTAATTAAAACAGCTTCATTTTTTTTGTTAGTAGAGCCACTTGCAATAAATAACTCCATTTCGCCTTTTGCGTTTGCTTCTCCTTCTAGGCTTGCGCCTTGCACTAAATCGTTACTTAGTAAGCCATTAATAATTTCTTGGCTTAATTCACGATCGTTTAAGTAGGCAGCTATTGCGGCTGTTTTTCCCATTGTTTGTGCTAACTGCTGCACGAGTAGGTAATTGGTGTTTTTCTTTTCTTTAAAACCCGAGTAATAAGAAAGAGTTGACGATACTAACGTAACTACAATAGCGACAATGGCGATTGATAGAGCAACGCGTACGTAGAGTGCTTGGCTAATTTTTATCAAATGTGTATACCACTTTTACTGCGTCTGTAACCTGCGATTGGGGAATATAGCCAATTGCAAATTGTGATGCCGCTATTTTGTTTAACGCGTCTTCAACGGATGTTGAGGGTGTTGGGGGCTTTGCGCGCCCTGAAAACAATAACCTAGCCCAATAAGCATTAATTTTTTGCTCATCTTTGTTGACCAGTTGTAGGTAAAAGTCATTTTTTAATGTTGATTGCGCCGGCAAATCGAGTGGTTTAGAGGTTTCACCATCAGGGAACGTTAAATAACGGCCCATGTAAATATCAATAACTTCGCGCTTGGACAAGGCGTTAATTGTATTGCTTTTATTTACCACCACTACAAATTCTGTAGATTTTGCATTAACACTAACAAGGAGCAGGCATAGCGGCTGCAACAGATAAAGGAGTACGTTACGATAGCTCATCATTGTTAAAACACCATACTAGCGTTCAAACTTAGCATATGTACTTTGTGGCCTTCGTCTACATCAGCCGGATTACTAATGCTCCATAACCCCGCGCCTACGGGCTTTATATCAAAGCGGTCTAGTTGGGCTTTTAGCACTAAGCGCTCCGATAGCTGCCATTTTACACCTATGTTAATTGAATGCTGATGAACATAAGGCACTTTTATAGCAGCTTGTGTTGCAAGTGTTAGCTGTTGTATTGGTTCTGAAATTTGCTCGGGTGTGCCTGGTGAAAAAACAGGAGCGTTTACTTGTATAACATCATGACGATTTCTTGCTGCTGAAAAGCTCGTGTAAAATATTGCATTGTTTACCCTATACCCAGCGCTAATATAAGTGCTGAAAACTGAGGGGGCAATTATCCAATCGGATTCTGAAATACCTACTTCAGATTGAATAAGCCAATTATCATGATCGTAGGTAAGTCCAAACGCGGCATATTCTATACTGTGGCCTTTGGTATTAAATTTGTTAGATATAGTCTCTGCTTGTGGCCATATACTTTGTGGGACAGCGTCTAGTAAAGCTAAAAACTCATCTAGTGAGTCTAGCTTATAGTCACCAAAATCAGACTTTGAAAGTGAAAAGCGCACTGTCCAAGAATCCAGTGAATAGGTAGCACTTAAGGTTGTTAAATTATCAAAATCTATAAAAAAGTCTTTGTTGTATGCTTGCAGCTTTGCAGTAGAGCTCCCATAGGCGAGCTTTAAGCGTAAAAATCCTTCATCAATGGCTTTACTGTATTCAATATCCACGCCGTCGTAATTTCCTGCAATGTTTGCAAAAGAGTAGTATTCGTGAGGAGGGCGTATCCATAAGTAGGCGTATCCTACATAAGGATATTCAGAGAGTAAGTAAAGATCGCTATTTAGCCGACCAGCACGGATAGCCCAATGGCGTGAGGGGCGGTAACGTACAAAGGCGAGCTCTAAAAAGTTATCAAGACTTTTAAAGGTATGATCTTGTAAAACGACTTGTACCACGGAGTCCCAGTTTTTTGAGAGTGAGATATTAGCTTGCCCACCTAAAATTGAATCACGCGTTGCTGAAAAGCCTGTATCGTTTTCGTTTAAGTAATTAGATGCAAAGGCGATATCTGAATCGTCAGTGTAACTGAGTGTTAAGGATGCAAAACCGCTAAATTGCACGTCTATTTCATTTGCATAGCTTTTATTAGCAGCAGAAATAACCAATATAGCTATGGCAATTGTACCTCGGAACAACATGTTAGCGCTTATTTTTATGATATAGATAATAAAAAGATAGCACATTTTTTTAAATTACCAACTTTACTAACATACGTTTTTACCATAGGCATTAGGATGGCATGGACAGGCAGCTTACATTCTTTAGTGTTGGTTTTTAATTTAACTTAAATTGTAAATTTAAAATATAACACTATTCTAAGTTTC